>JAPPII010000057.1 GCA_028820845.1 Candidatus Poribacteria bacterium | reverse complement strand
CATCAGATACCCGCTCAACTCAATACCTCATAATTTGGCGAAGGTATTGAACTTAGTTTTCGTTTTAATGTTGGCACTCGTAGCGGGTCCGGCATTCGCACAAGTAACAGTTGTGAGTGGTAATCTCAACACAGCTGCAGATGCTGCTGGGACTGCTACTTCTGCTGCTGATAATGTACTTGCTGCAAGTGGCTTTGTTGTTCTTGAGATGCCTGAGGCCACTGCAGAGCCTACTGGTGCTAGGAATGGGTTTGTTGGGGGTGGAGTGATTGAAGTCACAGCGACGGCTGGTCAATTCCCAAATATCGACGAGCTTTTCCGATTCGGTGGAACGATTGAGCTTGTGGTGAAGAACGCTGAGGATCTTACGGGAGAGGCAGCAGACGCCGACGAGGAAGCAGCCCTACTGCATCGCCTCGCTATCACCGAAATTATGTGGGGTGTTGACGAGGGTGTAACTGGTGCGGATCAGGCACTACCGCAGTGGATTGAAGTCTACAACGCTGGTGCTCCCTTAGCAGCAACGGACGATCTCCATCTTGTGTTCACCTCAAACACGCGGGTTGAACGCAGTGGCGTGACCTTTAAAGTTACTACTGCGGGTGATAGTGTTGCTGCTGGTGTATATGATGCAGGCACTAATATCGAGGATGCAAAGTACACTGTCGTTGACCGTGTGAGTGTCATCAACCGTTTTGGTTCCAGATGGAATCCACCAGGTATGAGTGGTCGGGTTGTGACTAATGCTGAAAATCCTGTGCCATCGAATCTCGTTTCGATGTACCGTAGACGTAACACGAACGCGGGTAAAACTGCCTACACGGCTCACAACGCCGGTTCCAAGGCGGGTGAACATAGATTCGGCGACGGCACCGAGGCGCGTCAGTGGATAGCATCCGTTGGACGTTTGAACGTGAGTGGTCCTCACGTCGCTACGCCGGGTGCGGTTCAGCAAGATGACGGTGGTATTGCGACACAAAGTAAAGCACCGGCATCCCTTCCCGGCACTGCTATCATTATCAATGAGATTTACAACTCAGCGACGCTTCAGTGGATTGAACTTTACAACACCGGTAGTGCTGCACAAGAAGTTAAAAAATGGACGATGCACGCAGCGTATGAGGATGCTGATGGCAACAGGCAGCAGCAACGGGTCTTTTCGATTCCTGACAAGGGCACCAGCATTCCTGCGGGTGGTTTCTTGGTCATCACGAATCGCGATCCCGCCGATAGCGTCTTGGCGGGAGGTATGGATCTCCATGATACCAACAAGTTCCCGGCAGGTGCGAAGCAGCTGTATATCGTCGTGAATGGTGGTGATGACAAGTGGATGCCTGCTGACGATTTCCTACTCGTTCTCAGAAACCGTAACGATAGAACCAACCACGAGGGGATCGTAGACATCGCCGGTAATCAGTTCATTGAGCAGGCGAATGTCTCGGAGGCTTGGCCCTTGAGAGGCTGGAGTGTTGCTATTGCGAACGCTGACATTAATACCGAAAGGATTGATGCGAATGACTGGGGCGGTGCTGGCAACAGTATACCCCGTAACACCGGTATGACGTATGCGCGTATCGAGCAGAAGACGGGTGGACAGCGTTCAGAGAAAGACCACTGGCGTAAGGACGGTGCCGTCAACGGTCCCGGGTATGACCCGAACGTAGATATGGCAATCGCACCGGGAACGCCGGGGTATGCCAACAACGCTCAGAAGGCGAACCCCGCTGACATCATGGGTGAAGTCGTCATCAGTGAGATTATGTATGATCCGGGTGCCAACGGCAATCTCACGCAGTGGATTGAGCTCTACAACAGTTCATTCACGGAATCGGCACATCTCAACGGTGACTGGGAACTCGAGATTCGCAACATTGACACGGATGTTGAGTCCTACGTCGATGCGAAGTTCAAGTTTGATGGCACTTCTGTGATTCTGCCGAACCAGACGATCCTTCTGGTCTCTGACCGTAGCAGTGCGAGTGATGTTGTCTCACACCGTGTGTATAACCTGTATCAGAAGCATCGCAACGAACTCGGTCTGTCTGCCCGTAAGAGCATTCTCTTGAGCAGTGAAGGTTTCCATCTCGAGCTCCGGTATAAAGGGAACGTCGAGGACGTAGCAGGGAACGTTATGCTGGACTCGCGGACACCGGGTCGCACGGTGATGTGGGCATTGCCGGAGACGGGTGGCGAGATGCGCAAGTCCATCGTCCGTGGCTTTGGCACAAAGGCATTTGACGGCGCGGCTGATGACGCGAATGACGGCACGATGGCATCCTCGTGGATACCCGCACAGAGCGTCGGGAGCTACTACGGACACCGTGATGATGTCGGATCACCCGGACATCGGGAAGGTTCTCCCTTACCCGTCTCACTCTCCAGTTTCCGTCCCGTTCGCGACAAAGCCACAGGTCAAGTCGTGATTACATGGGTCACCCAGTCTGAGTTGAACAATGCTGGATTCAATATCCTGCGGAGTGAAACCAAAGACGGTGCGTTCCAGGTCATCAACGTCAAAGGCATTGTGCCCGGACACGGCACCACTTCTGAGAAGCATGTGTATACCTACACAGATACAACTGCGAAATCCAACGTTGTTTACTACTACCAGATTGAGGATGTCTCGTTGGACGGCAACCGGACAACCTTGCGCACGACACACTTACGTGGAAACGTCAGTGCGGGTGGTAAACTCACAACGCGTTGGAGTGAGCTAAAATCGTCTGGCAAATAGGTCGGACACATAGGTTGTTCAGGGATGAAACAATTGAACTAACCTAAACCAAAAATGGGGACTCCGGCTGCGGTTGTGAGTCCCTATTTTTTTACCAGTATGTAGCGGTGCCTGTGCGTTTGTGCCTTAACTAAATTGGACATCACAGACCCGGTAGGTGCGATTTCCTAACCGCACTGGGTGTCATTATAGAAACCCTTTTAAGATAAGAGGAATTTATTAATTAGAAGTATTAGTCTTAAGGCTTGTCCACTCAAAACTTATAACTCAAGATTTCTGAACTTATAGATAGATACGGCTTACGCGACATTTATAGTAGGTTTCGGAATTATTTATACACTTCACATCGGTGCGGTTAGAAACCGCACCTACCGGGGGGTGGCACTTCACATCGGTGCGGTTAGGAAACCGCACCTACCGGGGGGTGGCTGAGGCTATAAAAGTCTTTACGGAATCTACTATAAAATGCGTAAGTGCTAATAAACTTACAACCGACAACAAACCGACACACAGCGAGGCACGCGTGCGGGTTTCCCCACGAAGCCCGCGCTGAACACCCATAGTTCGTAGGGCAAGCACCCAGTGCCTCCGCCCTGCATACTTCATACAACCAAAATGAGGTATATTTTTTCATGAAAAACCTAATGACACGAAAAATCGTCTTCGGCATACTGATGACGCTTGTGCTGGCGTTCAGCGTGCAGGGTATCGCAGATGCAATACAGACGGATAATTTTGCCCTTGCTGCTACAGGGCAGTCCGATCTTGATCGTCTGGGTATTGGAACTACGGTTACTTTAACAATTACACAAACTACTAATATTGATACTGTTGCGGAATCCGTTAATATTAGTATTAGCGGCGGCAGCGCGACCATCTCGCTTGATGGCGCGGCGGGAAGAACTTCCCATACTTTTACAGAAGATGCTGTTAACGGAACTTTGACAATTGGCACCTTAACCTTTAGGGCTCAAAGTGCCGGTAAAGTTAACATAAGACTCAGGGATTCGACTTCAAGCATACCTTCTGGAAGCCAGCGAGCATCAGAACAAGTCTTGACGTTTTACGTAGTGCAGAGTATAGTTCCTCAGACAGCATCTATCCGTCTTGCTGGCATAAGCAACGGGATCAAGTCTGGATATGTTGGTTTCGGGACCCAACTACTTTACAATGGGGACGGCAGCCACTATCCGGTTACGTATACGTGGACTGGTGGTGGGAACGCCTATATACAAGAGGGGAACCGCACGACTACACCTGCGGCTAGTCCTCTCAATACATCAAGTGCCGCCAAAGTGTATCTTAGCGAGAGGGATTCAAGTACCACGGTGACTGCACAAGTTACAGGTGGAGCTTCATTCGTAGGTGCCTATGTCTATGGTAGACCTACACTGCAAACGCCGACAACCACTCTTACTAGTGATAGTCCTGGTGTTCCTGGTAACCGGCCTGCAAACGCCTTTACAGCCATAGTGAATGATGGTGTCGCCACTCCGGCTGCAGTTACCGGAGTGCCAGTCAAATTTGAAGTCAAAGATAAATCCACAAGTAGCGGCGGCTGGCTTATTCCGGGTACGGGTAACACTATAGTTGACTCCAGTAACAGGATAATAGAGCCCCCCCCGACATCTGCTAAAACATTATATGTACGGACCGGGGCAAGTGGGGCTCAGATTGGCTATGAAGTTGGAACTGCTGGTAGAGAACAGGTGATTATCGTTAGTGCAGTGGGCCAAACGAAAGAAGTTACAGCATACAGTACCGCTTTACCAGACAGGAAAATCACTATAGACACAAATGCGAGACGGTCCGGATCCTCCACCAAGTATGATTTGAAGCTTCTCATAGAAGACGATGATACCCCAGTATCTGGTGTTGCGGTCACATTCGATACGCTCAAAGGGACATTGACGAATACGCCTGATACGGGGACTTCTAATACGGTTACGAATGGTTCGCTGACCGAAAATACTAATTTAGATGGCATCGCACACGTTATTTACGACTCACTGAACTATGCCGCTCCTTTGGAAGTTCTTACGTTTGCCCATAAAAGTGCACTCACAGTTCCGACTGATGAGGCGGACATGATTAGGCTAACCATTAACGTCAGCGGTGGCAGCGTAACGCCGCGGCAGCCGGAGCAGCCGCAACAGCGCACCGCTGCGCTCTCCTTCAACTTAGGAACTACGATTACGGGTAACGAGGATGATAGCATCGCCCTAACTGCGACAGCAAGAGATGAAAATGGAGACGTGCGTTTTGGGGTACCTGTCACATTTACGCTCAGCAGCGCTAACGTAGGAACACTCTCGCAGACGACTCCCGTCCTTACCAGTAGCAGCGGTCAAGCAACGGTAACCCTCACACTCGGGGATGAAGATGGTACAATCACCGCAACGGCGACGGGTTATACTACAGCACAAGCGACGATCACGATTGAACCCACACCGACTGACTTAGCGGCGGTTTCAGGAAGTGGGCAGAGCGGTACTCCCGGAACAACCCTCTCTTCACCCTTTGTTGTCCGCTTTGAAGATGACGAGGGCGATCCGATTCCGGGGGCGGTGATTACCTTTACCGTCGAAACCGGGGGCGGATCGGTCTCCAGTTCAACGGCTACCACCGATGCAGACGGTGAGGCGGAGACAACCCTCACACTCGGCAGCGTCGGGATGCGGAATACCGTCCGCGCAAGTGTTAATGCTACGGACTACCCGGGGGTCGGTTCCGCTGTCTTCACCGCGGACGCCTCACTCGGTCCCGAGGCAATCGTCATCGCCGGGGGGGACGATCAGACCGGACTGGCCAATAGACGACTTGATGAAGATTTGAGCGTACAAGTCGTTGACAGAGAAGACAACGGGATCGGTGGAGTGCTTGTCCGCTTCCGCATTACCGAAGGCAGAGGTCGCCTCTCTCGGAATAGCGCACGGACCGACCCAGACGGGTATGCAGAGGTCGGTTTCACACCGACTGCCGACGGAGAAATCGTGGTTGAAGCGTACGCAACAGGACTCAGTTCGGCATTCTTCACCGTTTTCACCGGGGAACCGCCTTCCGATATCGTGAAGGTCTCCGGCGACAATCAGAGCGGTCTACCGGGCACCCGGCTTGCGAATCCCTTTGTCGTTGAAGTCGTCAACGAAAACGACGAACCGGTTTCAGGGGTCACCGTGAACTTTGCAGTCACAGCGGGTGGCGGTAGCGTTTCACCCGAAACCGCGACGACGAACGCAAGCGGACGCGCACAGACTCGACTGACACTCGGCGATGAACCGGGGAATAACAGAGTCGCTGCACGCGTTACAGGACTCACGGCTGTGAACTTCAATGCGACATCGGGGATGCAGGTGCTTGTCGGTGCCTCACAGCGTGTGCCGATGTACTGGATTAGCAGAACAGAGGGAACCCTCTACCGACTCGTTGATGCCGACATTGAGGCACTTGCACCGAGCGTCACAGGCGTTACAGGTATCACTATCGATACGGCGAACAACCTCCTCTATTTCGCTGTGCAGACAGGACCCAATAGAGGTGAAATCCGAAGTGCGAATCTCAACGGCAGAAACATCCGAACCGTCAAAACATTGACAGCCGTGCCGATGGGTATTACGGTTGACAGTGCGGGTGGTGTCGTCTACTGGACGAACTCCCGTGGCAGAATCCAGAGCATTCCTGCAGACGGGAGTGCCAATCTCACGAACATCCTCCAGAACCTGCCGAATCCGGGCCCGATTGTGGTATCCAACGGTCATCTCTATTGGGGAGAAGCCGCCGGTAGAATCCGGCGCATTGACCTGGCAGCGACACGGCAGACGGTACAGAACGTCGCCACAGGTCTCAGTGAACCGTTGAGCCTTTCGGTTGCGAAAAATAAACTGTACTGGGTCGAGCGCGGTGATGCCGGGAGTGGGAGTCTGAATCGCTCGAACCTTGACGGCTCGAACGCACAAACGCTGAAGACCTTCGCATCGGGTGTCCCGACCTCAATTGCGGTGGATGGTTCAGACAACAAGATTTACTGGACGAAGGGGACCGGCAAAATCCAACGCTCGAACCTCGCCGGTAGATTGGTCAAAGACATCGCCTCAGGTGTGACGAACCCGATAGGTATCATACTCAACGTTGTGGCACCTCCGACGATCGCCCGGCCGCCCACACAACCGAGGGAACCTGGAGAGACTCCGACCTACTCGCAGTATGATGTCAACGAAGACGGTGCAATCAATAACGCTGACACGCGAGCCGTTGCCGCAGCAATTGGACAGAGCGGAGGTGGTATCACCGACCCGCGCACAGACGTTGATGGGAGCGGCACTGTGGATGCGACCAACATTATCCTCGTCTTGGCGAACCTCGACGACGATATTGCTGCCCCGACGCTTGATATTGATGTCAAGGCACTGGACCTTGACTTCGATCGTGTGCAGGAGCAGGTCGAGATGTTGCTTGCTTCGGGTGACAGGTCGATTGCGGCGCAGCGTGCGTTGTTATATCTCCAACACCTGTTAGCATCGGCACGTCCGGATGAGACGGTGTTGTTAGCGAACTATCCGAATCCGTTTAACCCGGAGACATGGATACCGTATCACCTGTCAGAAAGCACGGATGTGCGTGTGAACATCTACGATTCGCGGGGTATCTTGGTGCGTGCGTTGACCCTCGGTCATCAGACGGCGGGTTACTACACGAGCCGGAGCCGTGCGGCGTATTGGGATGGTCGGAACGCATTCGGTGAACGTGTTGCGAGTGGTATCTATTTCTACCAGTTGCAGACGGACGCAGAAGTTTCGCCGCTGCGGAAGATGGTTATTTTGAAATAGCTGTTAGCGGTCAGCGGTCAGAAATCAACGGTATGAATGCCGTGTGGCATTCCCCGGCTACGCTTTCAGCGGTCAGTACTGAGAAAAGGCGGCATGTAATATAGGTCATGCCGCCTTTCTTCTCTTTGGATATTTTCAGCTCGTCCTGGGATGACGCTATAAACTCATCCTGTCTTTTTAGGATGACATTAACCTCCTAAATTCAAACTAAAATACTGGCGGTCAGGGGGCCATGCGCGTGATGCGCGTAACTGACCAAATGTAGCGATGGGAGATGTCGACTATTTGAAGTGCCAACGCTAATTAGGGCCAAAATTTCGTAAAGTTAAGACAAGTTTTTTCGTTGAAATTCGAGAGGCGTCAAATACCCTAACGCCGAATGTGGGCGTTTCTGGTGATACACGTGTCTGATAAAATGCCCGATGCGTTCTCTCGCCTCGGTAATATCTTGGTAGTCATTGATGTCAACTTCTTCCTCCTTGAGGGTGCGGATCAACCTTTCAGCGTATCCGTTCTCCCAAGGGCGCCCTCTGTGTGCTACCGAAATCTCAACGCCATGCCGCGTCAGGGTCGAGGTGTAAGCACTTGAAAGATACTGCGCGCCTTGATCAGAGTGATGAATCTCACAGACGCTGTGGCATAATGCCTCTTGTAGCGGTTTCAAGGTCAGAGATGTATGCAAATGTCGACTGACCTGCCACCCTTTTATCACTCGGGTGAAGACATCCATGAGCACAGCGACATAGACGAAACACCTGTTGAGGCGGACGTAGGTGATATCGCCCACCCAGACCTGATCCCGGCGACAGACCTCAAGGTTCTCAATGCTATTGACCCAGTTCCGTGGACCTTCAAGGGAGCTCGTGGTGCGACAGACACGTTTGATGGAAACAGAAAGGTTCTCTTCTTTCATCAACCGGGCGACGCGTCTATAACCGACGAGGTATCCTTGACGCAGTAGCAACGCTGTGATGCGTCTATATCCATATTTCGGATACCGCAGAGATAATGCCTCTATTTTCTCTCGCAACTCCCCTTCTGAAGGGTCGCTTTTCGGCTGATAATAGAGAAGACTCCGGTTGAATCCGAGGGTTTCACAAATCTGCCGAACCGAATAGGAAGAAGCGTTGCGCACTGTTTCTATCATTTCTCGTTTCTCTGACGAGGTGAGTTCAACCACGTCGCGGCTTTTTTTTCAATGTCTAATGCCACGGTCAAACGCCCAACGAGCCGCTCAAGGTGAGCAATACGCGCCGCCGCCTCGATCGACTGTTGATCCGTAGAGGAGACGAACAGCGTCGCCACATTTTCAACGACTTGCTGCTTCCACTTCGAGAGCTGTTGTTCGCTGAGGTTATATCGTCTACACAGTTCGGAAACCTGCGAACTTTCACCGCTGAGGGCCTCAAGCACGACTGCTGCTTTAAACTCGGGGGTGAAGCTTCTTCGTTTCGCCATCGGATACTCCTTTCAGTAGATTGTTATCCTATCACAATCTTGTTTTAGAGGGTGGCCCTAATTTCCGATGGCAGTACAATTCCTTCGCTACATTTTTTTTGGCTATCAGCTATCCGCCTCGGTTGCGTTTGGGTCCTGTTTCTTAAGGGCTGCTGCTTTGTAGGCGGCGATGAGTTCGTTTTCAAAGTCGATCCAAACAGGGTTCTTCCGCCAGCGCGAGATTGTTGAATCGGTAACTTTGAAGTGTGCTGCGATTTCAGTATTGCTTGCGCCGTTGAAAGACATTTCGCAAGCCGCCAGAATGGTGCCTTTGGAATTGCTGCGCATGGTGAAACCTCTTTTTCGGTCGATTTTGAAAAACTGCATCTCACAATCCCGAACATATTTTAACTGATATTTCTCAAAAGTTTGTTTGTTTCAATAGTTATATATGTTCTTGTAGGTTTGGTTCATGAAAATGCGCGGCGATGATAGACAAGAGCTGCCTATCCGCGGACAGTTGAAGTTTTATGTGATGAAAAGTGAGTCGTGTGGAGCGACTGACCTGCTGGATCATGAGATAACCGAGAACCTTTATGGCTAAGGAGCCATAAGCACCGTTTCGATGCTGCAAACGCATTGCTGAAAGGCGGAGATCCGTTTTCAAATGTCGCCAAAACTGTTCGATACCATGATGTTGGGCCCAAATATGGAGGATCTCTGCGGATCGTAAAGGTCTGCCAAAGACCCTCAGCGTTTGCGTTTTTCCGTGTGTCGGAAAAAAGAGGAGCACGAGTTGCCCGAAAGTCGGGCTGTTTGCCCGAAAACGTCGCATGGGTTTATCACACCCGCATTGCTGAGTCAGGAGTTTGACGGTCTTCTTGTGTTTTGAAAGTTTGGCAGTTTTCCCGTCCATCTCCATGACGTAGTTGCTTTTGCCATGAACAAGGACACAAGTGAACCCTAACGCGAACAGTGCTTCAATGAGAGTTTGACTGCCATACCAAGAATCAAAGGTGATTGGATACTTTCTCAAATCAATACCTTCGGCATCGAAGACTTCAAGCACTTCTCGTATCATTGTTTGAAAGCAGGTCGGTTTATCCGTGTTGCCTCTCCCTTGTTTAGAGACGATACGGATGTTCAGTGGGAGAATGACATCGCCGATCTTCAAAGTGATGGCGAGTATATTTCGACCTTTGATCGCATGCTTTTGCTGTTTTGACCACCACTTATAGCAATAAGCGAGTGTTTTGGCATAGCACGGGTCATTTGTGTCATCAACACTTATCGTGATACACCGTCGAGAACGCGTGGCTGCCGACTTCACCTGAGCCTCACGGATCGCTTCAATAGCGAGCGTAGATGCCAGACGAACTAACAGCGTCTTCCACTGATAAAGACTCAGTGCCTTTAGGTCTCGATAGCGTTTATTTTTTCAGACGCTGAGTGCCTCTGCGACTTGATTCGGATTGTAAAGTCCAAAGAGATGTCCGGTTGAAAGGAGCAGCAAGGTTTCAGCGAGCTCGGACGTCATCTTCCGAGCGTTTGCGTAGAAAGCGGATTGAAAAAAGGCTGCTGTTCTGATAATATGATGTCGCATGAGATGTCCTCCTGAAAAGTTGGGTTAACTCTTAGGATGACATCTCATGTGCTAAAAATCAAGAAACTTTTTAAAAACAAAACGCATTTTCATAACGCGATACGCCCTTAGGCAACGCTTTTAGGCGTATAAACATAACTTTGATAAATGTCAGTTTTAATTACACACTATATAATACCCATTCAGGTGCCGTCAAGATATTGCCTTGCGCATCGCGTGTTCCCGCAGCGGTTTCGACAACCTCATCTTCAGAATGCATCCGAATTGTGGCTGCGATGTCCTCTGTGGTTACCCGTAAAATAAAGGTCGTGCATCGGAGTGTCGTTGCCATTCAAAATCCCGTATTTTATATTAGAAAGTTCCTCCTGCGATACCTTTCCGGAGTGTGTTTTGGATGTTGACTTCCACGATAATGAAACTCATCGATAGCATGTAGATATAGGCTTCGGGTACATCCTTATCAAACAACAAACACGGTTCTGGCGATTCAATAAAGTCCTCAAAGATGGTTAACCCCTCTGGCGATGTGCCTGTTAGGAAATGTACCTCGTCACGTTCTTCTTCCGTGAGCGTTTCGGGCATCGACTCGCGCTCCATTTCTAACAAAATTGCCGAATGGAGTTCATCTTTATACATCACAAGCTCTACATAGTGATTCCGTAAAATCGTTGCGCGTTCGAGCATCGAAAGATCGTTGTTCATCACCAGATACCGTTTCCCCTTTTTCTCTGCCAAGGGCACAGTTGGCACAATCACGGGTTTGGGGTGTTCGGTGATCTCGGAGGGGATGACTTCTGTCTCCATCGGTGTGCTGTAGTAGCCACCTTCGATCGTCCAGCCTTCTGTCGTTTTTTCAAGTGCAAACCTCTCCCGGAGGCCTTCTCGCTCTCATATAGAATGTCCCTTTAACACCAACCGATCGTTCTCAATCGCCTTGACGAGACTTGTGTCTATCTCGCCATAACCGTATAAGACGACATAACACATCTCACCGGCATGTTCTATATGAAGCACCCGGAACTGTTCTATCAGCTCAAAAAGCGCATCAGAGTCTTGGTTGAGTTTGAGATAGAATTGTTTTGCCATCAGCGCATCTCCTATGTGGGATCCGGCTGTCGCATTCTTAGCGTTAAGGTATGTGTTTTTACGCTTGTGCCGCTGTTCACAGGCACTGTGCCTGAAACGCTCCCTGTTTGGACTTCGTTTGGATCGACATCTTCCATATCGCTTGGGCTCCCACCCATGCGTTGTCGCTGCGTTACCGGTGCTGACGGCGAAACATTTGCCGTTGCATCGGCACCGGTAATTGTTCCTATAAATTGATCCGACGCGGGTCTGCCGATTTTATAGACAAACGGCGCAGTGAAACTGCCACCCGCGGGTTGGAGTGTTGTCCTTTTGTTGCCAGTGAAGTCAACAGAACCCGACAGAAAGCCTGTGATGACACGTAAGATGAAGTTTGTTTGTCGAAACGGCATTAGCTCACTCCATCATCCCCCGTCATGCGGTCGAAGTCTGCCTGTGGCATCGTAATCCGTCCATAGATGTCGTAAAAAATCATTGGATCTGCTGCGAGGCGACTCGGAACTGTCGGGGCAGTGACTTGCAGGGTTGCACGTTTCCATATATCCGCATCCGCTATATCATCTGTCCCGGCAGGCATTGCAGGGTCCCCCTCGGCATCAAGAGGTGTTGCTGGCGTGAAAGTCGGTGAAGTGGGTCTGTTGGCTGTCTCGCGTTGGGTTCGCGCAGCGTTGTTATACCACTCCACAGTAAATGCACCGGTTGCTGAGGGATAGCCGGTCTTGTAGACGTATACGAACGTTACCCGCGTGAGGGGTCGTGTTTCAATGGTGCTGATTGTTCTGACACGCTGCTCCCCTACAGTATAGGTGCCGCTGGTTTGGAGCACAGCATCTATAAATCCAAGCACGCTGATCGTGTATTCATCTACAAAGGTCGGCATCTGTCGCCTCCATCAAATTGCCCCACGGGTCCAAAATTTTTCCCACAACCTTTTCGCCCGGCTCTGGGGGCGTGTAGAACGCAAGGGGTACGGCAAAATACGTCGCGCCCTCGTATTCAACATCCACAATCTTAAATGCCTGTGCCATCGCGGCAAGCACATCTACGGGTAAATCCTGACGGAGCAGCATGCACGGGATCGGGTGTTCCAAGACTTTCTCGTAGATCGCTGAACCTTCAAGATCGATGCCAAAGGGGGCTTGGGGAGTATTATTAGCCATACGTCACATTTCTCCGCACTCTGAGTAAAACGTCGCCGCGAGCGTTGGGCATCATCTGCATTATCTCCGGTGTTTGTCGTGAAGCCGACGCTCTGCGTTTGAGAGGCTCTACTCGCCGCACTTTTGATCGAAAAAGTTTTTGTGGTGTTTTAAATAAGTTTTCAATCAACATATTATTTCTTTATAGAAAGAGCGTTCGCAACAACTACAAGGTCAAGGATGTTGGTAACACCGTCTCCATTCAAATCCAGCGTTTGCGTCCCAATCGCATTGGATATTATCACCAAATCCAGCACATTCACAAGACCATCGCCATTGACATCTGCCGTTACCATGATACCCTTCAAATAAATTTCACCGTCTAAATCCGCAAGCACATGCTGCGTGCCTTCTACACCGCTGGCAACCCCTTTTGACTGGGGCAAACGGATTGTTTGTGCTTTGCCGCTCCGGTTATACACTGCCCAACCGTTGGTGAACTCCCGGATGAACACGCCATCACGATTCTCATAAAGTTTTCCCTTCTCACCTACAGGACGACCGAGATCGGCATTCCAGAAATCATAGTAGAGGCTACCCGATAGACTCTGATGTACATTCACATAGCCATCTGAATGTGTGAGGCTGAGTGTTGTAAACACACGCATGTTTTGAAGATTGCGAGATGATTGCGGATCGGCATAAGTTGGAAGTTTGGCAGCTAAAAAAGTAAAGTTCGGTTCCTTGTAGTTCGCTGCGTTCCAGAGAAGTGCCTCCTCATAATTGAGATAGTCTTGACGGGTATAATACGCACCCCCATACTCCTCCGTCCCTTGCCACTCTGACCCCCAAGTTTCCATAAGCGCACCATTGACATACGGTGCTGAGCCTGGAATTTTGTGCCATACTGGATTTACAGCTATCAGAAAGTCCTCCGGCACTGCTTGGCGGACCCCTTGTAGAATCTGCACCCGTGCCTGACGAACAACTTCCAGTGGCACAAGCTCATGCAAATCTACAGACTCGCTCCAATTATCGAGAATTATACCATCATAGAGACCGCAGTTGGCAACCGCAACGGCTTGAGCGACGATTATTTCAATGACATCCGGGTTCGTGAAATCAACCATATCATTAAAATAACCTAACTTGCCTTCAGCATCAAACCACTCCTCCCTTACAATCGTGCCATCAGGATTGCGCAACCAATACGGAGAATCCTCCGTGAATCCGAAGCCATGACCATCATAGTAACGAACCTCAGCAAGTAAAACCATGTTCGGGTTCGCATCAAAAAGGTTCGCATGATCTTGTTTTATCCGCTCTATATGCCAAGGACCTTCACCAGCACGCACCTCACCGCCGAAAGGCGACCTCTCGAACCAGAGCCCATTATCAAAAACATCGGTATCTCCGAAGAAATCCGATAGAGATGGCTCCGCAACTTCTAAACTTGTTGCATAGTTTGTTCTCACCATGTTCGACCCACCAATCGAAGGATAAGAACGAGCCTTCAGCCGCTCCTTGACAGGTTTCACATACGACGGCGGCTGAAAATCACACATCCAGTGTCGTAAGGCTTCTATTATCCTTGGATGTGCGGATACAAACTGACCTACGCCTGAATTGGGGTTATCTCGAATATCAAGATACCCCAGATTTGTAAGGTTCAATAAGGGTGTGAAATCGGTAATTTGATTGTTCTGTAACTCAAGCACCTCTAATTGATTTAAACTTGAGAGGGGTGAAATATCGGCAATCCGGTTACGAAACAGCTTAAGTATCCTTAGGTCCCGAAGTTCTGAAAGTGGTGTGAGATCGCTAACCTCCTCATCCGCGATCAGTAGCCTCGTAAGATTTGTGGCGTGTTCCAAGCCCTTGAGACTTTTAACACCACGCTCATTAAATATCAACGCGTAAAGCCTTTGCATATCTGTAATTGCAAGTGTGTCAACACCTAACGTCTCAGAAACCACACGTCGTAGGTTTTCATCTGGCATCCAGTTTTCTGCGGATGTTACAGAAACGGTTGCCCAAAAACACAGCATAAGACACAATACTTTTTTACGGAACATCCGAAACGCCCCCTTTCAAATCGCTATCTATCCCAATGACATAAAGCCCGAATTTCTGATACATCCCAAAAAGACTATTATCCGCTTTGTCTTCGTTGGTTTCCAGCTCTTTCCGATTATTTCTTCCACTCAGCAGATCCGCAATTGAACCAATATCGTCCAAAAATTTAGCATTCACAGCGAGGTGATTTGTGTCAAATTTAAGTGAATCATACGTCTTGGGTGGCAACAGATAATAATTGCCATAGAGATTGGCGTAATGTGGCGAAACTTTATCCAAAAGGATGTAGAGCAGTGGATTGGTGTAGTAAAACTGGGCATCTACAATCATATTTGCTTTGCTGAAAATGGATTGCATCTGTTCTTTTTGAAAAGTTTCACCTATTGCGCAGATTTCCATTAAATGCTCTGTGTATGGTTGTTCTAACCGATAGATGATTACATCTTGTGCTGCCATTGTCTGATTTCCTATAGATATGTGTTGATTAGCAATTCGTTAAATTGTTGGATAAAAACGTCTGCAGAAACATTTTTGCATGCCCAGTTTCGTCCTTGATTTCCCTCAGATGCGGGGATTTCGGAGAAATTGTTTGTGATTTCAGAAATCGTCTCAACAAATGCTTCGGCAGTTTTGAGTCCATGAAAACCAGGTCTTTCTTTAAAAAGTGGGTGTTGTCCAGCTACAGAGATTACACCTGCCATGAGCATCTCTTGATTGATACGCGAGGACACATCGTGCCATGTATCGTTAATTCCAATTCCAGCCGTTGATAAGTGATACGCGACTTCAATGTATGACGCGTTCGGTATCCATACATCCGTACAGGCTCGGATTTTCTCTACAAGCTCAAGGTCTTCTGTCCTATTTTCATTGCTCCACACCTCAGCGTTTCCGATATAGATGCGTCTCATTTTGCCCCTGAGTCTTTCAAAAACTTCAAAAATCAAGTATGGGTTTTTGATATGTTTGAGTCCGCCACATGCAATAACGGATAACTCTTTTTTCGCAGGCTTAAACAAATACGGATCGATAGCATCACAAAGATACCCAATCGGTGTAATGCCGAGCGCTGTGAGTATATCCCACAAATAGGGTGTATTCACGACAACGCCGAGAGGATAGTGCTTAATTTTCGCACGCGACCACCACGGAAGTCGTGCGAGTTCCAACTCACAACACGTTACGATTTTCGCCGCAGGCTTTTCAAATAACTTCGTCAGACGCGCTGCGTGTGCCTTGTGAATTGCACCTAATACGTCACCCTGCATAACGGTGTTTGCCTGAATGTCTCTCCACAAGCTAAACCACAGTGATTCTATCAGACAGAAATCGCTTTGAATTTCTTCAACATCACTAATAATACGTACATCATAGTGTGTGCGCAGCGCGCTTGCACGGGAATGGATATTCGGCAGCATCCCGCCTCCAGCATTTCGTTTCGCTTCGAGATCAAACGATTGATACATCTTCGGCACAAGATAATCTATCTTCATCGTGTTGCCTCCTCTATCGCGGATCGGAAGGCTGGATAGCTCACATTTTTCAATGCCCACTGTCGTGTCGCAGCGACATCCACTTCGGGTGCGGACTTCAATAGTTCAACACAGGCTTCAGGGGTCAACCCGTTGGCAACACACGGATATTCCTCGAAAAGCGGATGCTGTCCAGCGAGGATACCCACCCCTGACAAGAGGGCCTCCATCGCCGTTCGGCAGCATGTTTCGTGATAGGCAAAATTTAGATAATATTTCGCTTTGCTTAAGATATACTATAGTTTGGACAATTTTAAAATTTTAGTGTGAAAAAGCAGAAAAGCAGGTA
>JAPPII010000056.1 GCA_028820845.1 Candidatus Poribacteria bacterium | reverse complement strand
ACCAAAACCTAACAAAAATGTCAATAACTTACACAATGTAAACACTACCTATTTATTTTTCAGGTTTACCATAAACGACCCTGGTGATTAAGAAGGTCAGACGTTATTCTGCCTCTTCATCTTCAGGGATCGCACCTGCAGTTGATTCGGGGGCAAGACTCAGCGCTTCCCGTATCTTCGCTTCAATGTCCGCCGCAATGTCGGGGTTATCTTCAAAGTACTTTTTAGCGTTAGTTCTCCCTTGACCGATTCGCTCGCCGTTGTAGGAAAACCAGGATCCGCTCTTCTGAACAAATTCCTTATCAACAGCAATATCTAAAAGATTTCCCTCTTTAGAGATGCCTTTTCCGAAGGTAACGTCATATTCCGTTTCCTTGAAAGGGGGCGCGACTTTATTTTTTGCGACTTTGACGCGGACACTACTCCCAAGGATTTCGGTGCCATCCTTGATTTGACTCCCGCGGCGGAGTTCTAAGCGGACGGAGGCATGGAACTTGAGGGCGAGTCCACCGGGGGTGGTGTCTGGATTACCGAACATGATTCCAATTTTTTGTCGAATCTGGTTGGTAAAGATAACACACGTTCGAGATTTATTGGTGACCCCAGACAATTTACGGAGTGCCTTAGACATCAAACGCGGGAGCAAGCCGACGTGTGCGTCACTCATCTCACCCTCAATTTCGGCTTGAGGTGTCAAGGCGGCCACAGAGTCAACGACGACGACATCAATAGCACCACTACGGATGAGCGTTTCGACGATCTCTAACGCCTGTTCACCTGCATCGGGTTGCGCAATCAACAGGTTTTCCATGTTGACCCCAATGCTCCGCGCATAGGTCGTGTCAAGTGCGTGTTCAACATCAATGAAGACGGCAGTACCGCCTAATTTTTGCGCCTCAGCCACAATGTGAAGTGCCAATGTGGTTTTTCCGGTGCCTTCATGCCCGAAAATTTCAATGATTCTGCCGCGAGGCACACCGCCGATACCGAGCGCGAGGTCAAGAGAAAGTGCGCCGGTTGGAATCGCTTCAGCAGGCACAATTTCATCGTCAGCGAAGCGCATGATGGCACCTTTGCCGAATTCACGTTCTACTTGTGAGATCGCTTGGTCGATGGCTTTCTGTTTTTGTTCATCTTGCATGTTTTAAGGGTTCTCCTTCATGGCATTTACTGCCAAAAACGGTTGCTTTTATATTCTTGGATTACGCAGGAAAGGGACATACATTCAAAGGTGTATAGACCGCCCCATTCGGGTGAAGTTGGCTCCGCATGAGTGTGATGCCCTCCATGTTCACGACTGCCCTATTGATTGTATCATATTGACAAAGCGTGTTTTTTACTGGTTCCAAGTTCACAGGCGTTCTGAGGCGTGCAAGTGTAAGGTGTGGATGAAAGCGATTGTCTATCGGAAAACCGAGATGCTTTAACTCCAGATTTACAGTCTTCGCCAGCCGCGACACAATTGAGGCTCCTTGTTTTACACCTACCCAAAGCACACGCGGGCGATGCAGATTTGGAAATGCTCCAACCCCACCGAATTCAATTGGAACAGGTGTCTGCCTATCCGCCACATTCTGAATTACTTTACGCACACTATCAATCGTTTCAGAAGGAACATCCCCCAAGAACTTTAAGGTGAGGTGGAAGTTTCCAGGTTTTGTCCATGAAGCCCTACGAACCTCTGACTGGAGGCGTGTCTGTACGTTTTTCAGCAACGCTTGTATCGGTTGCGGTATCTCAATTGCTACAAAACAGCGAATGGCATCGCTTTTGGTTGTCATTATCACGCACCTGCTTCTGGATCGTAACTTGTTAGGTGAATGAGCGCGGATAAAAATTTGCGGTTGTTGACGAGAAACTCCAGACCGGATGCCACCGTGAGAATCAACGGCACAAGCATCATAAAATAGATAGGACCGCGGTTTTGTAGAATAAATGCAGCATTCAAGGCATCCTGGAATGCGAGCAATCCCAAGCCGATCCCGATGACAACTAATTGCGAAGTCATCTTATATTTTCCCCATTGACTCGCCGAAACAACTTGCCCATATTTTGCGATAAAAACGACTCGCAAAACTGTAACGAGGATTTCGCGCCCCATGATGACAATAACCATCCACATCGGGATGAGTCCACCCTCAAGGTGTTTAAAGAGTGCGAGACAGACTAAAGCGGTGCCAATTAACAATTTATCTGCGAGGGGGTCCATAAATTTCCCGAAGCTGGTTTCGCCCTGTCTTCGTGCGATCCTGCCATCAAGATTGTCTGTGAGCGCTGCAAGCAGAAAGATGATGAGCGCGGGCGCCATCATATCCGCCTGAAAGCAGAATATGAAGGGAGGTATCAGGAACAACCGTAAAAGCGTCAGGAGATTTGCTAAACGTAAAAGGGTACTGAAATTCATAATATATTGCGAAACGTTAGAAACACCCTCATGATTAGAGAGTCTCTAATTTTCGGAAAGATCAATTACCTCAGCATCTTCAGGCACCACAAATTTGAAAAGATCGGGTGCGAGTTTTTTATCCCTTTCAATCTGCGTGAGCGTAACGATGACGCTCTGACGGGTGCCGTCTTCAAACTCGGTCTTATAGCCAAATTGCACGGGTAGCCAGTCCTGAGATTGCACCCATATTTGTAGGGTCTCCGTGGCGTTGGTACTTACCATGTGGCGTTTCGGCTGCAACTCAATTTGATGGACCCCTTTGGGGTTCGCAAATTCGTCAGGGATAAGTGCCATATCATAGTTTTTTTGAACATCTTCAAGCGATGCGCCAATTCCGGGAAGTAACTCCCGCCGTTCGGGGTTGTTCCATTTCATTTTATTGACTTGGTTGAGTAAGGGTGTATACGTCCAGCCGTATTCCCCGTCCAAGACGGTGAGCTGCACGACTTTTGCGGCATCGTTCCGGTCGACGTATTCCTTGCGGAGCAGATTCGGTTTCCCAAATATAAACCGCCCACGGGCAACGCTCTTCTTATCAGCAAACAGCGTGGTCTCTTCAAAGTTTGCGCTGAAATTTTCGGACTTCTCATAAGCAGTTTTGAAATTATGAAAGATTTCGTCAACAGTTTGCGGATATGCGCGACCCGCAAACAGGACTAAAAGCATTATAACTGCTAACAGCCAAGTTTCAAAACCTGAAAACTTCCGTAAAGCTCTGCATCGATGCGGTTGGGAAACCGCACCTACCGGAGGTGTTGTGCGACGGATCATTTCATTACCCTTTTCTGTTCTACCCAATTGTGTTTTGGAAAACCAATTTCATGCAATAGTATAACACAATTTATGTTTGGATGTCAATTGGTAAATTATGGTGGGGGTGTGTAAAGTTTTTGGCAGTGTTCCTGAGAGGGGGGAGTCACGGAGGGCATACACAAGGAAAAGGGCATACACAAGGAAAAGCCACAAGGAAGGAGGGCAGCCACAAGGAAGGAGGGCAGCCACAAGGGCTGCCCCTACAAAAATCATGAACCTGATAGATGAAGGGCGTTAGCGCATGTTTCGACACGGACGGGCAATGAATTGCCCTACTACAAACTATCTCGCTTGTAGTAGGGCAATTTATTGTTGTAGGGTAATTTGTGACGGCTATTTCCGTATCAACAGCCTGCGTGTTGCGATGAAATCGCCGGCTTTGAGTGTGTAGAAATAGAGGCCACTCGCAACCTTCTCACCCATACCGTTTCTGCCATCCCAATAGATCGCCTGAGAACGGCTCTGATAGAAACCCGCAGCTTGATGCCCTAACTGCAGTTCCCGCACCACAACGCCCCGTATGTCGTAGATCGTTAGCGTAACTTCTGCCGGTTTGGCGAGATGATACGGTATCCACGTCTCCGGGTTGAACGGGTTCGGGAAGTTAGTGAGTAGGGCGGTCTTCGCAGGCACTAAAGCAGACGCTTCAACCGATGGCGCAGCCTGGACATTCTCAACAACATCCGTAACATCAATCGTAACGGTAATTCTGTCTCCGCCATTATTGCCATCATAGGCGGTCACCGTTACTGTATAGGATGTTTTGGTTTCATAGTCAAGTGCTGCTTTTGTTTGGAGTTGCCCCGATGTGCTGACAATATCAAACGAAGCCGCATCCGTGCCACCCAAACTATAGGTGAGTGTGTGGTTATCCGCATCCGTCGCGCCGACCGCAGCCCCAATGTTTTGACCTGCTGCCGTGTTCTCTGCGACAGAACGCGTTGTGGTATCACCGTCCGTGAAGACAGGCGGGTTGTTATTAATATCTACGACTTGTGCTAAATAGAATTAAGGTTGAATAGGTCCATGCTTATGTTATCCTATAAGTTCAGCTAAGAAAAGGAAACATAAGGATGGAGTTACAGTCTACTTTAGAAGCCTATGCGTTGCAACTGAAAAATGTGCCCTGCACGCTCATAGCCGTCGCAGGCGTGGTGCGGCAGGTCATGAAACTCCTTTATGAGACGCATTTTCGAGATGCCGAGGATCATAGACCCGGTCGCAACCCCGACTGCCCCGACAGCGACATCCTCGCCATCGGGTGGCTCTTGGAATCCATCGGAGCAGCGCGTGAAAGTTCGGGGTATCGACGTTTGAAATCTCAACTCCGCACGGTTTTCCCGTGTTTACCTGAACGCTCGCGTTTCAATAGGGGGAGACGCAATCTCTGGGGTGCCTCTGAAGTCATCCGTCGGACTTTGACGCAGGTCTTACCCAAGTCGGATGTCTTTATCGTGGATTCTTTTCCGATGCCCATCTGCGATGTGAAACGTGCCACAGCGTCAAAGTCCGACCTGAAGTGGGCAGACGGTTCGGGAACACTTGCCACTTATGGACATGCTGCCACGAAAAGTCTCGGAACGTTCTTTGGATTTCGGGGACATCTGATAACCACCCGGGACGGCGTGCCTGTTGACTTCGCCATCGCTTCTGCACATATAGACGACCGAGAAGTCCTGCGCGTGATGGCTGAAAACCGTGGGTACCCCATCGTTCTCGGGGATAAAGGTTATGTCTCTAAGGCACTTCAGCAAGAGTTGCTTGAAACTGAAAATACCTGTTTGCTGGCGACGCTGCGCCGGAATCAGAAGCAGCAGTATCCAGAAGACTTTAGCAAATGCCACGTCAAAATGCGGAGACGCATTGAGACGACGATGAGTCAACTCACAGAGCAGTTCGGGGTTTCTCGCGTGCGTGCGCGAACGCATTGGGACTTCAAACCCGCATGGGTTTCCATAAGATCGGTGCCTGTCTGATTGGTGTTTTCCTCAATAAGTGTTTCGGACGCCCTTTGATGCAACTCAAAGACCTCGTCCTCCCATAAACTGAAATCTCGAAAAATCTAATTAGCACAAGTCGTTAATTTTGTTTGAAAATACCTTTGCGGGGTCTCAAGGGGCTGATACAGACGCGGATTTGTTAACGGCGAGGCACAACCTAACAGGTTATGCTACAGAAGAGATATACAAGTAGAAATGGTATAAGTTGGTTTAATTGGCTAATCGCGTCCAGTCTGACAGGATAACTTCAATATCGTGGGGTTCGTCTAAAGCACAGGCGACAAGACGTTCCAACACTTCGGCAATGGCTGCCTCTCGGAATATTGCCTGAAACCAGTTCGCAAAAGACTTGATGGCATCTGGAGACTCCGCAGATACCCAGAAGATGACCCGACAAAAATCGAGGCCTTCGTCCACCCATTTTTCGGCAATCTGGACATTTTCTGGAAAACCACGGAAAGTGGGTAGGAAGTCGGCGATTAAAAGCACCAATTCCGCATTGAGATAGGAAATCTCTGGGAGAATATCGAAATGAACAGCGTATTTATGGGAATGTGGTGAATCCTGAAGTTTCTGGTTTCGGTTTTGCATGTGGCTCTACTTTAAAATAGACAAAGCGGTCTCTCATATAGTATACTATACTGCACGACGGATTGGCGAACGCCCGCGGTTTAAAGAACGCGGATGTGTGTATCTATCATCAAGAGGACATAATATATCTATGGCAGATTCTGAACGTATAACATATCTTAAAAATGAACTGAAGAAACGGATTCTAATCCTTGACGGTGCGATGGGGTCGTTGCTACAGACCTATCGACTCACGGAAGAAGATTTTCGTGGCGACCAATTTGCTGACCACCGTTGTGAACTCAAAGGCTACAACGATCTGCTTTCCATAACGCAACCCCACATCGTGCGGGAAATACATGCCAGCTACTGTAGTGCGGGTGCGGACATCATCGAAACAAATACCTTCACAAGTACATCTGTATCAATGGCGGACTACCAGCTTCAGGATGTCGCGTATCAGGTAAACTACGAAGCGGCACGCATCGCCCGCGAAGTAGCAGATAAATGGACATCGCCAGACAAACCACGCTTCGTTGCTGGCAGCATGGGACCCACGAATCGGAGCTGCTCGATTTCTCCAAATGTGAACGACCCAGGGTATCGGAATATTACCTTCTCCGAACTCGTTTCTGCCTATACCACCCAAGCAGAGGGTTTAATCGACGGCGGTGTGGATCTCCTCCTCGTCGAGACGGTTATGGATACACTTAACTGTAAAGCCGCGCTCTTCGCGATACAAACCCTCGCCGAAGCACGAAATATCGACATCCCGCTCATTGTCTCCTCCGACAGAAGCGGTGGCGGCGGTAGAAACCTCTCTGGACAAACAGTCGAAGCCTTCTGGAACTCCGTTCGGCACGCCAATCTGCTTGCTGTCGGGTTGAACTGTGGCTTTGGTGCCCAGCAGATCCGTCCATACCTTGCTGAGATGGCGAAAATGGCTGACATCCCCGTTATCTGTTACCCAAATGCTGGACTCCCCAACGAACTCGGTCAGTATACACAGACCCCTGAAGAAATGGGAAATTGGATGCACGAGTTCGCTGGAAACGGGTTTGTCAATATCGTCGGCGGTTGTTGTGGCAGCCAACCTGAACACATCGAAACGATTGCGAAGGTCGCTGCTGAATACCCACCGCGAACCCCTCAATTACAAGCGCGCGCGTGCCGACTCAGCGGCTTAGAAGCGTTCAACATCACCACAGATTCTCTCTTTGTCAACGTTGGTGAACGGACAAACGTAACAGGATCTCGACGATTTGCAACGCTGATAAAAAATGAGGATTATGAGACCGCCTTAGAGGTCGCCCGAGATCAAGTAGAGAACGGTGCGCAACTCATCGACATTAACATGGATGCAGGCATGTTAGATGCCGAAGCAGCAATGGTTAAGTTTCTCAACCTCATTGCAGCGGAGCCGGACATTAGTCGGGTGCCGATCATGCTGGATTCGAGCCGATGGGAGGTTATAGAGGCAGGGCTGGCGTGTGTTCAGGGAAAGGGAGTCGTCAACTCAATTAGTTTGAAAGAGGGGGAAGAAGATTTCTTAGCAAAGGCGCGGCAGATCCGTCGATACGGTGCAGCGGTTATCGTCATGGCGTTTGACGAAGAAGGGCAAGCCGACACCTACGAACGGAAGGTCGAGATTTGTCGTAGAGCCTACCGACTTTTGACGGAAGAGGTCGGGTTTCCGCCAGAGGACATTATCTTCGATCCTAATATTTTTGCTGTTGCAACAGGTATTGAAGAGCATAACGCATACGCGAAGGCTTTTATTCAGGCGTGCGAAAAAATCAAAGCCACTTGTCCAGACGCTTTGGTGAGTGGCGGTGTAAGCAATATTTCATTCGCTTTCCGGGGCAATGACCCCGTCAGAGAAGCGATGCATGCAGCGTTTCTCTACCACGCTATCAATGCGGGGATGGATATGGGAATCGTCAACGCCGGACAACTCGCCGTCTATGACGATCTGCCAAAGCCACTTCTTGAGGCAGTAGAGGATGTCTTGTTCAATCGTCGAGAAGATGCGACGGATCGACTCGTTAATCTCGCGAACACGCTGCAAGGGAAAGGGAAAAAGCGGCGCGTGCGTCGAGAATGGCGAAAATTGCCGGTTGAGGAGCGACTTCGCCACGCGCTCGTCGAAGGGATCCTTGAATACATTGAAGCCGATACAGAGGAAGCACGTCAAAATTATGAACGTCCCATACAGGTTATCGAAGGCCCCTTGATGGACGGCATGAACCGCGTTGGGGATCTCTTCGGAGACGGCAAGATGTTTCTACCCCAAGTCGTCAAAAGTGCGCGGGTCATGAAAAAGGCGGTCGCACACCTCGTCCCATACATTGAAAAGGAACAGGCGGAAGGCGGTGTCCAATCAAGAGGCAAAATTGTGATGGCAACGGTGAAAGGCGATGTGCACGATATTGGAAAAAACATCGTCGGTGTCGTACTCGGGTGCAACAACTATGAAATCATTGATCTCGGCGTGATGGTGCCTGCCGAAGAAATTCTGGAAACGGCACGGAAAGAAAACGCTGATATTATCGGCTTGAGTGGGCTCATCACACCCTCGTTAGATGAAATGGTAACTGTGGCTGAAGAGATGGAACGCGAAGGCTTTCAGATCCCACTCCTTATCGGTGGTGCGACGACCTCAAAAATACATACCGCCGTTCAGATTGAACCTGCCTACAACGGTTCAACGATTCACGTCAAAGACGCGTCCCGAAGCGTCGGTGTTGTCAGTGATTTGATGAGCACCGAAAAACAGCAGGCATTCACGCAGCAGACGCGTGAAGAATACGCAGATATTCGGGAACGTCGTGCGAAAAATCGGAAACAGGTAAACTTGCTATCGTTTGACGTTGCACAACAGCGGAAATTCACACCCGACTGGCGAAATTATCAACCACCTACACCGAATTTGATAGGGACTCAGGTCTTTGACGATTATTCGTTATCAGAGCTTATTGACTATATCGACTGGAGTCCATTTTTTACGACTTGGGGATTGCGTGGTAAGTATCCAAATATATTGGAGAATCCAGAAGTCGGTGAGGAGGCGCGTAAGCTTCTTACAGATGCCGAAACGCTGCTTCGGACTATCGTCGCAGAGAAAAGATTTCAGGCACGTGCCGTTGTCGGAATTTTTCCCGCCAATGGTGTCGGGGAAGATACTGCAATTTACGCGGACGACACACGGACGGGGGTGCTTGCCACTTTGCACCATCTCCGTCAACAGACGGAGCAACCCTTCACGAGACCGAACCTCAGCCTCGGTGATTTCATTGCGCCTAAAGCCACAAAGCTTCAGGACTATATCGGGGCATTTGCTGTGACAACGGGTGTCGGTGTTCCCGAACTGTGTGCTGAGTTTGAGCGGAAGCATGACGATTATAACAGCATTATGGCAAAGGCGTTGGCAGACCGACTGGCAGAGGCTTTCGCCGAGCGGATGCATCAACACGTGCGCACAACGCTTTGGGGATACGCGGACGATGAGGCATTAGATAACGAAGCCTTGATTGCCGAAAAATACCGTGGGATTCGTCCGGCACCGGGATACCCTGCCTGTCCTGACCACAATCAAAAACGGGTGTTGTTCGATGTGTTGAAGGTTTCCGAAAACACCAGCATTTCTCTCACTGAGAGTTTGGCGATGTTTCCGGCGGCATCTGTGAGTGGGTGGTACTATTCGCATCCAGAATCGCGGTATTTCAGCATTGGGAGAATCGGCGAAGATCAGGTTGCAGATTACGCAGGACGCACCGGAATGGATATGGAAACGGCGAGACGTTGGCTGAAACCACTGCTGACATAAAATTTTCCCTACAACCCAAGAAACAAGGCGGTGAACCGAGTTTCACCGCCTTGTTTTTTGTTAGCCTGACGTTAAAGCTGCGCTTCATATTAGAATGAACGCACGTCTTTAACAATCAATCGCTGGGGGTGTACAACCCAACACAGTTACCACTTGGATCAAGAAACATAGCGAAGGCACCCATGCCCCCTGGAATAACCTGGGGAGACATACAGGTTTTGCCGCCGAGGCTTTCTGCCTTTTCAAGCGATGCCTGAAGGTCGTCAACCTGCACATAAATCGTGACATAGTTAGACGGCATATCGTCGGTTGTCGGCAGTACGTGTCCACATACCTTATTCTCCGATGCTGGATCCAAGTCATAAACGCCATTAACATTACCGTTAGAATTCCAATCAAAAAGTGAACAATAGAATTCACTTAACGATTCACCATTTTTACCAGCTATTTCAAAATGTACAACTGGATTTCCCATTAGGATTTTATCCTTTCTTTACATAGAATTATTTTATATTAAGTAATTATACATTATCTATTGTCAGAATGCAAATTAATTTTTCCATTTGAGACGGGAACGGCGAACATTGCCAGAGTAAGCATAGCGTTATCAACAATTACACCTTAGGCTGATACAAACCGATGCAGTTGCCGCTCGGATCGAGGAGCAGTGCGAACGAACCCATGCCACTCGGAATCGGACGGGGCGGCACAAGTGTCTGCCCTCCACAACTCTCTGCCTTCTCAAGCGCGGCATGGAGATCATCCACCTGAATATAAATGGTGACACCGTTATCAGAACACATATCATCGGTTGACGAAAATATGTGTCCGTCCACGCCGTTCTCCGCTTCTGGGTCTACGCTATAAATGCCGTGTGTGTTATAACTAATATTCCAACCAAACAGGGAGCTGTAGAACCTGCTTAACGCCTCACCGTCCCTGCCTGATATTTCAAAATGTACGACTGGATTTCCCATTAGAATTCACTCCGTGCTTACTATTGTAATAAACCGATACGATTGCCACTCGGATCTTGGAAGATAGCAAAAAAACTTGCATTCCCTGGAATTGCTTGCGGTTCTATCAGAATCTTACCACCAAGACTCTCCACATGCTTTAGGGCTGCGTGTATGTCATCAACCTGAACGTAAATGATAACGAGATTTGCAGCACCCGTTTCTTCGGTTGTTTGGAACAGATGTCCTTGTATCCCTTTATCTGACCCCGGATCCGCAATGTGTAATTGGTCATTGAGCGGAAAAATACTCCATTCAAACACTGAAGTGTAAAAATCAATTAGCTCTTCAACATTTTCTCCACCAATTTCAAAATGTACAACTGGACTTCCCATTGGAATTTATTCCTTTCTCCTTGCTAAGAGTTTATGAAATTATACATAAAATTAGGGGTAAGAATGCAAATTAATTTTCAAGCTTTTCGCATTTAGGTTGCTATTCAGAAAAATCTTTGTTATAATTGAACTCCATGACTTAGGAGGTGCTTAGCATGAATTTGACACTTGAATTAACAACCGAACAGGTTATTGATTTTCTCCGACAGATGCCGCCGGAGGAAAAATTAACGGTACTCAAGGTGCTCGCAAAAGAAGCACGCGCCGGTCGCGCAGAACGGATGGAATATGCTGAATCAAAGGTTCGACAATTGTGCACCGAACGCGGGTTGGATTGGGACGCGATGACAGACGAAGAACGTCTGTATTTTATTGACGATATTGTTCACGAGGACCGTGAATGCAACCGGTAGTCGTTTATGATACAAATGTTCTGATATCGGGTATGGTTTGGGGTGGTATCCCTTATAACTGCATTGAGTTAGCACAGCAAGGTAAAGTTGAAGGGCTAACCTGCGACGAAATTCTTGATGAATTTGAGGATAAGTTAACAACCAAACTCGGTTTTTCTCTCTCCGAGGTCTCGGAAATGGTGACTGAACTCCTTGATTGCTTGCACGTAGTCGA
Organism: Candidatus Poribacteria bacterium; assembly: GCA_028820845.1. Lineage (NCBI taxonomy): Bacteria > Candidatus Poribacteria > Candidatus Poribacteria bacterium. Next base: position 19,744 of record JAPPII010000056.1, on the reverse strand, counting down.
GATTCCCAATCTCCTCAAGGGAGTTACAACGGATCCTGATGATGACATGATAGTAGAATGTGCTGTTGTCGGAGGAGCTACCCATATTATTACTGGTGACCAGAAGCATTTGTTACCACTTGGAAATTATCAAGGGATCCTTATTGTAAAGCCAGCGGACTTTCTTACCGAGTTCCAATAAAAGTCAGAAATGTATCAAACAATAAAATGCGATATATGTGGAAAAGAGGGTGCGCGTCAGCGTTATATTTCCCGGAGTTACGGGAAAGGTGAGTCACTCCTTGTTATCGAAGATGTCCCTATTATTCACTGTCCGAATTGTGGCGAGGGCTATCTGACGGCACAGACCCTACGCGAAATCGAACGTATTAAGCAGGCGCGTCAGACTGTTGCGCCAAAACGCCTCGTGTCAGTTGCCGTTTTCGAGTAACTCGGCAAAAGGAAAACATGCAAACATCTCACAAATATTTAGACCCAGTTGCACTCTCTCGGATTGGCGGCATGGAACTTGTTGCGAGGCTCGTCGTTGAGGGGTTCGTCACGGGTTTGCACAAAAGTCCATATCAAGGGTTCAGCGTCGAATTCGCCGAACATCGGCAATATATGCCGGGTGATGAAATCCGGTATATTGATTGGAAGGTTTATGGGAAGTCGGATCGGTATTACGTCAAAAAGTTTGAAGAGGAGACGAACCTGCGCGCATACATCCTTCTCGATAAGAGCGCGTCGATGGATTACAAGCATGCAGAAGAAGGGTTAACAAAGTTTGAATACGGTTGTTACCTCGCAGCAACGCTTACTTACCTTATGCTGAAGCAACGGGATTCCGTCGGATTGGCACTCTTCGACACGGATATTACACAATACATTCCACCCAGAGGTGCCGCGACGCATTTAAGAGCGATTATGACTGCCTTGGAAAATGCGACTCCGGGTCAAGAAACTCAGTTGAGTAGCCTGTTCCACGAACTTGCTAAACGGATTGTGAGACGCGGATTAGTCATCGTTATCTCCGATCTGCTTGATGAACCCTCACAAGTTATCTCTGCCCTGAAACATCTCCGCCATCAGAAACATGAGGTAATTGTTTTCCATCTCCTCGATCCTGCCGAACGGACCTTCCCTTATACTGGTTCCGTCGTCTTTCGGGACATGGAAACAGGACAGACCCTCTCAACGCAAGCCGACACGTTGAGAGCAGATTATCTTGAGAAACTGAACGAGTTTATCCAAAGCTACCGCCGTGGTTGCGGCGCAAGCCAGATTGACTACGTTCAGATGGATACCACAACACCGTTTGACTATGCCCTTTCGGAGTACCTCTCCCGCCGAAAATAGACAACATCCCAGCGTCGCTTCCAAACACTCAAGTCAGTATGATGCCTCTACTCAGCCGCTGATAGACGTTTGATAACAACAAGTGTTAAATCATCATACTGTTCCGCTTCCTCAACAAATCTATTAACATCTTCAACGAGGTATTGAATCACTTCCTCAGCAGTGTAGTCATTTGGCATTTGGGAAACGACCGCTTTTAAACGTTCAGTACCGTACATTTCTTCGTCAGCGTTGAGGGCTTCAATGAGACCGTCAGAGTGGAAGATAAGGATATCACCTTCTTCTAAATCGAAAGCAGTCGATTCGTATTCGACACTCTTCATACTACCGAGCGGCAAGTCGCTATCCTCAATTTCAAGGATTTCAGCACCTTTTTTGAGAATGGGATAGGGTTGTCCACCGTTGGCGTAGTCAACACGTTTTTTGGATTCATCAAGAATTGCCAAGTTAAGTGCAATAAAATTGGGACCATACATTCGGGGCACTAATCCTGCATTAAGGTCAGTGAGGATGATGTCTGCATCCGATCTGAACCTTGCGACTTCATGGAGCATTCCGTTTGTAAGCACAGCATTCATCGCCCCACGTAATCCTTTGCCCGCAGCATCTGCTACTGCAACAGCAGTTTGCCCGTTTGCAACGGTCACGTAATCGTAAAAATCTCCACCTACCTGCGTTGCGGGGACCGACATGCCGGCAATATCAAACGCGTTTGTATCGGGTGATTCTACGGGGAGCAGTCTCATTTGAATGTTTTGCGCCTCGTCCAATTCAGCCCGGATTCGCTGTATTTCTGCCTCCTCCTTCTCGAACATTTCATTGCGCAGCTGGGCAGTGTGTCTTCGGTTGATGACCAAACGCCCAATAAGGGCAAGCACAAGTGACACGAACATAAGTGTTGGGAGATATGTCCGCCACTGCGTCCAGAAAGGTGCCGGAATGTTAAAGTCTACAATGGCAGGCGGTTGGGTATAGGGCCAGTCTTTGCGAAAGGCTTTGACGATGAAACTGTAGGTTCCCGCTTTGAGGCCTGTATATCGGACACATAGCACGCCGTTCTGGTTTTGAAGTTCCTGTTGCACCCCATTTGTGTGTGTCGCCTGTTGGGTCGCCAATGTGGAGGCGGGTAACCATTTGTTAAATGAAGCACCGGAACCCGTGGGCAAAAGTGAGAACTCCGCCGCCGAAAGCTGCGTCCAGCCCGGGCTATCTAACCCAACCATCTTAAACGCATAGGAGAGCCGTTCTTGGAGCGGACTAATACCTCGGACATACAAGGTGATATGCCTGTTTCCGCGGGTCGGCAGCGTAATATTAGACGAAAGGTCAGTGTAGGTTTGATCCGCTTTTAGTGCAGTTAACCGATAAAAAGGAAGTCCGCCGCGCCTCGGTGTATATTGTGTAACGCCGCCTTCAGTCGCAAACCAAATATCTTTGTTAGAAGATTCATAAATTTTCGAGATGTTGTTATGTACCAGCCCGTCTTTTGTAGTCAGCGAATCGAAGGTTCCACCATCGTATCGGACAGTGCCCCCACCCTTTGTCGCGAACCATATACTCCCACTGCTATCTTCAATTACATCGCGTACATTGTCGACAAGGAATCCCTCTTTTCTGGAAATCCGAGATGTGTTTTTCGTCGTATAGCTTGTAAGTTCCTTCCCATCGTAACGAACAGCCCCACGAGCCGTTGCGAGCCAGAGAATGTTCTCTTGGGAAGTCAAGAACGCTCTGACCGGTGGTAGTTCAACGTCCTTAGTTATGACCAACCTATGGTCATAATATCTCTTGAGTACATCAGGAAAGAGGAAAGTGGCTTCTGCATTTCTCTCCTCTGTGTGTCGCCATACTGCAAGCGGGGCAGTAGCAGTATTCCCTTCGATCACAATGGGTCTGTTCGGATTCGAGACATTCCAGCGTATCAACTTTCCCGTCACGGCGTTGTAAAACCACTTTGCACCCAATGACACCTCTAACATCTTTGTTACTTTAATCAGATGTGGCAGGGTCTCTGGCTTAATATTCACAGCAGTCGAGGGGTCCATCGTTTCTGGGTATGCCTGTACCTTTCCGCTTTCAAAAAGGACCCATAATTTGCCGTTGACATCTGTATGAAGGCCATTTATAGGAGAGGGTGCGTGATCAATTGCAAAGTCTGTTTGAAAGGGGATCCGCTGGAATTGGTCTGTCAACCATAACAGCCCTGTAGCATCTGCCTTGAAGATATGTCCACCAAAAGCTAACCATCGGTGCGCGCCGTCCGTAACAAACAGATTCGGATTCCTTTCGGCGCGTATCCTGTGGTATCTTGTTTGGGGTTTGATAAAGATAGAAACCCGATCAAAGTGTTCATCTCGGTAGCGGAAGAACGTGTACTCCGTAGCGTCTCCCTCAAATACCGGCTTGTCGACGAACCAGATATCCCCATCAACTTCAAATATTTTTATAATCTCTTTCCATAACGCAAAACGGGATTTCCCTCTAACGCCACTACCTATCGCAGTGCCATGATTCTGAATTGCGGGTTGCGGGTTAAAGACCGTCGCGCCGCTCTCATGTCCGAACCAAAAATCGCCGTTAATCGCCTCAAAAACCGTCCGAATTCGGTCAACACCGAGTCCACCCTCGGCACTATAAGGAATGCCCTCAAGCGTAGAACCGTCGTATTGGTGTACCTCACCGGTCGCGTTAGTAAACCATAGATTTCCCCAGGCGTCCTCAAATTCAAAAACACCTTGGACGTTTCCGGAGTCCTGGAGTCGTGAACCGTCCCACCACCGCGTGATGCGACCGTCGTTAAACCAGAGTCGTCCCTCTGTGTCCCGCAGGATTGAAGTTTGCTTGGGAGACGCATATCGTCGCGCCCCACTTTCTTCTAACTGTAAAGGGAGCACCTGTTCAAAGGTTTCTCCATCAAACTTGAGCAGCAGATTATAGCCCCCGAACCAAAGATTCCCGGAAGCATCTTCTGCCACAGCCTCAATAACACTACTTACATTAAGGTTTGAGGTATCGTAGCGCGCGAATCCAATCCTTGTTTGAATTCGGGGTGTTCTGTTCTCTGTGTCACCCGCTGCATCATCAGTGTTGCCAACCCGACGGCTCTCACGAAAACTGAGAATCACACCGGTTTGTTCCGTTTCACCTTCACTGCCGCCGAGCCATAGCGTCCCGTCTTCACTTTCAAAGATAACGCTGATTATCAAATCTGTGGACCGCAGCAAATCTTCCCCCACGATTTCGTTGGGGTGTGCCTGCGGTGGGCGCTGCCTATCGGGAGCAACATACTTCGTCAGTCGCTGATTTTCGCCAACCCACACGTCACCCTGTCGATCCACAATCAGGGAGTTTCCATTGCCGATCAGGCTGATTGAAGTGCCATCAAATCGACTCACTCGTCCTTCCTCTTCCGAAGGCACGCGCGTCAGAAACCAGATGTGCCCCCACTTATCTTCAACAATTTGCAGCGTTTCTCCGAGAAGTGCTCCGGCTTGAACGCCGGACGTTGGTGCCTCTTCCGCAGCACCCAGCGAAGCCAAATAAGGCACGAAAGTTTTGCCATCAAAACGGCTCACACCGCCGCTATCGGAACCGAACCAAATAGCACCCCGGCTGTCCTGAAAAATAACGGGAACAATAGGTCCCGCAAGACCATCAGCAACTGTATAGGTCTCTATCAGTTCAAAAGCTACAGAAGATTGGATATAAACGATGGAGAAGCATAGCATCAAGATAAATACGAATTTTATCAAGCTATTCACGATAAACCACCTCTACTAATTCAAAGGCATAAAAGCGTAAAAAATGAATCCGAAAAATAGCCACGGAATTACTTAATCAGGACAACTCAGGAAAATCCAGAAATAGCCTTTATTCTATCTATAAAGATAACAGATTTGAGAAGGAAAGTCAAGAAAAATCAAAGGCATTGACCGCTGAAATAAATTATGCTACAATGGAAAATACCAAGAGTGTAGACGGACATCAAGGCAGTCAAGCGTGAGAAAGGAGCGAACGATGAAGACATATCGGATCGGAATTTTGGGATGCAGAGGACGCGGGACAGCAGCAGCACGAGCATACCATGCCCACCCTCGCACGGAGATTGTCGGACTCTGTGACTTGATCGAAGAACGCCTCAACACTTTGGGGGATGAAGTTAACGTCACAGCACGGTTTACCGATTTAGATGAGATGATTCAACAAACACACCCTGACATTGTGGCTATTCCCACCGGTACAGAGTTTCACTACGACTTGTGTATGCGTGTGCTGGAACATGGTGTCAACATCGAGGTAGAAAAGCCGATGTGTGTGGATCTCGTGCAAGCGGATGCCGTTATCGCGAAAGCGGAAGCAAAAGGCGTGCAGGTCGCCGTGCATCATCAGGGACGCGTCGGTGCCCCTATGCAAACAATTGCACGTGCCTTTAATGCCGGAAAAATCGGTGAACTGCGTTATATGTACGGGAGCGGAAAAGGCTACTACGGTGGTTACGGTTTGATGAACATCGGCACGCACATGCTCAATAACATGTTACACTTCGGGAAACGTTGTGAAAGCGTCGTTGCGCATCTAACGACGGGTGGAAAAACGATTACGCCTACGGATGTTGTGCCATCACCGAGCGGTATGGGAACGATTGCGGGTGAATATATCACTGCGACACTACAATATGAAGGCAGTGTTACGGGGACGCTGCTCCAACACAGGTTTCACACGATGGATACCGATGCGTATTCGATGGAACTATACGGCACCGAAGGGAGACTTTTCTGGAAAAGCGGTGGTGCGTGGTGGCTACCGACGCCGCACTACGTCCCTGACGGCATACACGACCAATGGGAAACATTAGAACTCATCTATCCTGAACACTACGATCCGAAAAGCAGCGCATCAGAAGCGGATTACTGGTTCGTGGAGGAATACGTCAACGCCTTGGATGAAGGCAGCGCACATACATGCAGCGGTACAGAAGGACGACACATTATTGAGATGATGATGGGGATCTTTGAGTCGGCGGCTTATGGCACACGCGTCAATCTTCCGCAACCCGATCGACGACATCCGTTGTTACGATGGCGCGAGGCGTCGGGATTGGAACCGCCAGCGGAGATGCCGAGAGCCTATTGGGACTGGCTGACGTTGGAATCTGACAGGATTGGTTAAATCAAACGAAAACTTTGGCGCGCTTACAAAGCGCGCCTACAATATTTGAGAAGTACACCTACATTATCTGCGCGATAATTGCGTTCGTCTGCAACCCCGCCTCACCGGAACAGCGAATCGGTTCACCCGTCTTGAGATGATTGATAAAATCTTCAACAAGTCCGGTATGTGTATGTGGCAGCGGGGTCTGATTCATCTCAACTTGTCCTGCCGATTTGGTTTCAAGCGTCAGGTTACCCGAATTTAACGGCGAACACCGCAAACAGCCTTCTGTGCCGTAGACCTCAACATCGTCAATTGAAACCCCAACATTCCAGTTGATATTCGCAACCGCATGCGCGCCACTCTCGAAACGAAGTGTAAAGACGGCGGAATCATCGACCTGAATATCCAGATGCACCGCCTCTGCATACCCTTGGACAGATTCTACCTCCCCCATCAGATACTGGAGCAACGAGATACGGTGGCTACCGAGATCCATCAGAACACCGCCCCCACTGATTTTTGGATCTACCCGCCAACTGTGCAGATCGTGCCGATTCGGGTTATAGAAACCGGTATGGTTGACGCGGGCAAGCACGACATCACCAATGGCACCTTCATCCATCAACGCCTTCATTTTGACAATATTCGGATAGAAATTGCGGTAATAGGCGAGCATCAGGGTAACACCGGCATCGTGGCAGGCATCCACCATGCGTTGACATTCCTCAACCGTCATCGCCATCGGCTTCTCGCAGAGGATGTGTTTGCCTGCTTCTGCTGTACGAAGCGTGTGTTCGCAATGGAGATATGGGGGTGTTGCGATGTAAATTGCGTTGAGTTCGTCGTCTGAAAGGAGTACGTCTATATCCGTATAGACGCGTTTCGCGCCGTGTCTCTCGGCGAAGGATTCCGCTTTGGCGCGGTCGCGTCGCATCACAGCGATGAGTTCAGAATCATTGACGCTATAAAGTGGGGGTCCCCCCTTATATTCAGCGACATCTCCACAACCGAGTATGCCCCATCTGAGCGTTGCCATAACTGATGATTCTTGCATGATCGTCTCCATTATAACTTCCTTCACGCCAATCGCTTTCTCATCTACTGCAAGTTGTCAAAGTCTAACACATATTAGCAGTGAGTGTCAAACAATTTTGGATATGTATTAGGGTCATTTATGGTAAACCTTAGAATTAATTAGACATTCAGGACCGGTGCGGTTAGAAACCGCACCTACCAGGCCGGGGTAAAATGTTCATTTATTTTTCTGGTTTACCATAGTTTCAATAGGTTGGGTTCAGCGGCATCGGGATTCATAGTTTTCATAGTTTTCATAGTTTTCATAGTAACGTTTTGAAAATTGTGCCTTTAAAACCCTCATAAAGTCAGGTGTGACATGGGTTTGTAGGCTATCTATGAAAGTGTTGTTTTTTGCTGTTACTATGAATCTGCATTTTTCGTTTCTCAGCATTAGCGTTGTAACGCCAATGGTGGCGTGGGTTTAGACGGGTTTCTGCTTTTAGTGCTTTTGGAGGGTTACTATGAAAGTAACGGGCGTGAATATGGTGTTAACTTAACAGTATGTTTCTTCGTAATTTTCCTTAAAAATGTTACACTGGTGTAACATTTTTTGTACAGCGTGTAACGTTAGAGAACATAGTGGCTATAAGGGTTTGTTGATGTTTCGTTCCCGATTTTCTGTTGTGAAAAAAATAATTTGGTGAAAAGTGTAACATTTTGAACCCTATGAACGGCACGGGAAATATAGACCTTATGTTCAGTATAGTGTAATTATACCACCGTTTCGCGCGGGTGTCAAGTTTTTTTGTTCTATTGAAGATCAGTCGGGAATCTGTTAGAATATTGCGAAAGGAATATTGGAGGATTTAGGATGGCAACAGCATCAAAGCTTGAGAGAATTTACCCATTTTTTATTGTTAAAAACCTTGCGGCATCAATAGACTTCTACACTCAAAAACTCGGTTTTGAGACAGACCTGCTTATTCCAGAGGAAGATCCGTTTTTTGGGATCGTGTCTCGTGATAACGTCCGGATTCTTCTGAAACATATTACTGAATCTGTTCATCCAGTACCGAACCACACGCGGCACGAATGGGCAAGATGGGACGCTTTTATTCTGGTTTCGGATCCTGACGCGCTGTTTGCGGAGTATCAGGCGCGTGGATTGGCGTTTCACGAACCGCTGGAAGATACCGATGATGGTTTACGCGCGTTTGAACTCAAGGATCACGATGGGTATGTTTTGTGTTTTGGGAAACCGCTTTGAGCAGAGGTGGGATGAGAAATTTGAAATTTGACTTGTTAGATGAAATATGTTATCATGTCTTTAATTTGAAACTCACGTCCAAGTGAGATTCACTGTTTTTAGGAGATTGAACGGTATGAAAATTATATTGGTATTAGCAGGATTTGTGTTGATGATGGCATATTGTGTTATCTGCACGAGCGATATGGCACAGGCGGAGGAAGTCTTGGGAACAGGAACGGAGTCACTCCTCGGAGGCGACCTAACCGACCCAGAGGACGACGGTGAACCTGAATCAGATGATGGTTACAACGCCACTTTCTCAGCCAACGATGAACCCGGATTCGGAGGCGGTGAATTTGCGTTTAACGTCTTCGATAACCGCCTTGGCCCCAGCAATGACAAATGGTGCTGCGGACGTGGAGGCGGCATTCCGAAAGAAGGTCTACATGTGACAGCTGAGTTTGAGGAGCAGTACGCATTGACACACTTCACTGTATCTTCAGCGAACGATGTTCCGCCAAGGGACCCGACAGTGTGGGAAGTTCAGGGGTCGAACGACGGCGATGATTGGACGACTATCTATGCTCACGACGGGAAGAGTTTTTGGGATCAGCGACTGCAAGTCGTCCTTTTTGAGGCGGGGGAAGATTACGACGTGCAAAAAACCGGGTATCGGTTTTTTCGGCATGTTACTTTCGACACTGCATCGAACCCGGCTGGGGCGTACTTTCAAATCGGCGAAATTGAGTTCTTCGGCGATGATAGTTTTCCCGTAGACCCGAGATCCAAGCTCGCAACCACATGGGGAAGTCTCAAAAACGTCCGATAAGGGCAAATATCAGACATTTTACAGATCGGCTTGAATCCAGTAATCACTTGGTTTGAGCCGTTTTTCATATCCGCGAACCGCTCACAGCCCCGACGATGGGTCTCCGCGCCTCTGGACTCAAGGATTATGATGGGTATGTTTTGTGTTTTGGGAAGCCGCTTTGAAAGGAGTAAGCTGCAAATAGGTGATTTTACGCTAATGCATCATATTCGTCTCATGTACTCGTCGTGTTTTCCGACCCAATACCAGACTAAAGTGCCCTCTTCTTCACGCGCCAAAATACGATATTGCTTACTGATTCGTGCTGACCAAAGTCTACCAACCTTTTTCAAATAGAGAGAAGGGTGCCGAGGATTTTCAAGTAACAATTCAATTTTCCGGAGGATGATTTTCCGAACATTTTGTGGTAGATTGTTGTAGGCTTCCCAGAAATGGTCGTGTATGACATGGTTGCTCATATCTTTTTGCATGTTCCGAATTTCAGACACAGCATTCTACTTATCCCCGGTGTTCTTTGAGATAAATACCGCTAAGTCTTCACATTTACCGGCCTGAAAGTCAGCACCGACTCGTTCCAGTATAGCGTCAAGTTTTCCCGCTTTTACGTCTTCCTCTAACTGTTTGTCCCACGCTTGCCAATCGGCTTCAAGGACTTGATACAGCGTATTTTCGAGGGTTTCTAATAATGCGTCTTGTGTATCTGCCTCACACTTCACCTTCGGATGTTCCTGTATCCATCCCATCCACCTCTTGCCATTTTTTCGGATTTTGGCGGTATAGATCTCGCCATCTTCCACATCATGAATTTTGACAGTTTGGATATGACTCACGTTTTGCTCCTCCGATAAAGCCTATTTGTACGATATTTGGTAATACAGTATTATGTGATAATTTGCGTGAAAAGTCAAATTGATTTTCAATGTTCGATGTCCTGTTTGCTGAGTATCAGGCGCGTAGGTTGGCATTTCGTGAAACGCTTGTGGATACGAGTGATGGTATGTGAGCGTTTGAGCTCAAGGATCATGATGGGTATGTTTTGTGTTTTGGGAAACCGGTTTGAGAGGAGGATTGTCTGAATCGCGGATTACACGGATTACGCAGATTCACGCGGATAGTTGAGATTCCCTCTACAGAACCGCTGAAATTATTACCAATCTTTATCACTTTGGTCAATGCTCCTGAGTAATAGCCTTCCCAAATCAGTAATGTCGTAGCCGCTGGATTTCATCATACCTGTCCGCTCATCAAATTCTGGAGACTCTCCCCGTTTTGGTCGTTGGAATCTAATTTTGAGCAGACCCAAGTTGGCAAGGTTCACTTTGTGAGCCTCATAAATGGCATGTTTATCAACTTCCTCCTGTGAAGATCCCAAATGCACAGGAGGTTCGGTTACGATTCCTTGATGTTTTCTCCGGAAGTCTTGCTGCTGCATTATACCCCCGGAGTAAGATATTAAGATGAGTACCTCAATATCGTTCAACTCCGCAAGGATAGACAGCAATTTCTTGTAAGTAATATGTTCCGCATCCTCGTTTGTTAACCCATTTTTTACCAAGGAAGCGATGTATTCTATGCGTTCTTCCGAAAGTGCCCGCGCTGCCTGAAAAAATCCATCTTCCATTAAATCAATGGATTTTTCCTCAAGGATCTTCGCTTCTACTTTCGCCTTCTCTTCCGGGTCAATTTTTGATGATAGAACTTTGACAAAAGAAACAATTCTCTCTTCTCTTAGGTTTGGAATTACATTTCCTACCAATTCAGCTGCCAACGGACCTAAATATGGAATAGCACCAAAGGTCGCCTTTAAAGCACTTACTATTCGGTCACTCCTTTTAATGTCAAGATCACTCTTTTCCTTATCCATTGCCTTCCTCCTATTAACTGTTTGCGACATTTGACAATGATGAAATTGTGATTGGGCTAAGTCGCCCACTACCGCGCATAGATAACCTTCTCATCAAGCACTCTCAATGCTTCCTGCTCCAAGTTATAGGCTTCCATCCGTTTCCGATTGGCTTCCAAAACTGTGTCGTTTATTTGCCGCTGCACGTTTTCATCGCGCAACAACGGTACCGCGATTTCCGAAACCTGCCAATCATTAATCTCGTCTATCACTGCACCATGAACATACCGAGTTATCAGCGGATACGCATAATCGCTTGAAAGCCATGCATAGAGGTAACCTGCAATTCCATCGTTTGGAAGCACCACTCGGATAATATGTTGGTTCGCTGTCCAACCATCCCAATGTTTAGGAACCATCGCTACTTTTCCAATAGTCCCACTACATGTAATGAGAATCATATTTTCACGAAGGGTCAGTTCATTCTTAATTCTGTCTCCGTGCTGTGCTAAAGACAGATATTTCTTGTTGTTTGGATCCAACTCAAATATCTGTTTACCACCAATAAAGGGGACACCATTCCCTTCTTCAACATAGACTCTTTTAAACCGCCCCGGTAAAATAACTGACTGACTAATGCGGCTGTCCCGAACTTTGACAATCTCTCCCGCTGTTCTTGCTATATGCTGTTCAATGGCTCTCACAATCGGAACATAGTAAGACCCATCTAACCGATCAATTACCTCGCTTGAAGATACGGAATAATTAAGAACACTTGCCATTTTATCAAACCGCTCGGAGCGTTCATGGAATGCTCCGATAGACGGCAATTGCAACGCAGTTTTCAGCAAGATTTGCGCTTCATCCATCAATCCATTGGACTCATCCCGTAGTCTGAAGGATGCCTCAATCAAATCGTGAATTTCCTGTTTGAGGACAGGGGAAGGATTGGGAATAGGAATATGATTCAGATGTTCAGGCTCAATATGTTGAATGACTGCTCCGTAGTTATTGGTTGATATAAGCAAATTCCCAACCTTTGATTTCAAGTACGCATAAATATATCCAGAATACTCTGCTGCTTTTATACGAATGACATCATCCGATAACGATTGGTTTTCAAGCGTTTTGGAGACATAAGAGACAATACCGATTGTACCGGAACGGGTCAGTAACACTTGCCCGTTTTCAACACGCGTGCTTTCAATATTAACATTCGTTGTTGGCGCAATAAACTTATTGGCTTTTGGGTATATTTCTGTTATCTGTGATGGGAGAATGAAAGGTATACCAATCTTTTCATCAACATAGGTTCTTTTAAATCTACCCAAATAAAAAGCATTCTCAATAAACCTGTCCGCCAAATGAACAATATTCCACTTGCAATGCCCCAAATCCTTTCTAACTTGTCTACTTTCAATACCAAAAGTGCTCGCTTTTAGTCGGTAATCCGATTCAATAACTTCTTGAACATTTACCGATGTCCATTTAATTGGTTTCTCTGTTGGCATTCCTTCTGATTGCGTTACCACCCGATTCCCTCCTCCTTTTTCCACTTTGCAAAGAGTTGAGGCACTTCGCGGCTCTGGTCATCAATGACGCGAGTTTTTCTTTGACTGTGAATATCCACAATGGGACCTTCGGCATTTTCGTAATTTACTGGAGGAGTATTCTCTTCAGAAACCCAGATTTCATTGCCGTCTTTGTCTCTTTTAAAGAGCGTATTCCCGCGCCTGTCGTGTCCTACCTTCTCTACCATTGCCATGAAAATGTTATATGCGACGATTCGCCGCGCATACCGTTCCTCGTTAATTTCCTCCTGCGTCTTTTTCTGTAGGATTAGCACCGAGGTCTGTGTGCCGTTTCTGGGCTGGAAGGTATCAGCATGTAAATCAATACTGGCGATGATACGCGTTTTTTCGAGTAACCACCGGCGGATATGTCCAAGTCCGGGGTTCCCCAAAATAGAATCGGGTAACACAACCGCTAATCTGCCATTGGGTTTGAGAAATTGAAGGCATCGCTCTATAAAAAGTTGCTCGGGTGGGACCGAGGTTTGGAGTTTATCTGACATTTCCCATCCAGTTTCTCCGCCTTTCCGCCAAATATGTCCAATGTCAAATTGCTCCAGAATGTGGGTGTCTTTGATAGGGATGTCACTACCAAAGGGTGGATTTGTAACGATGACATCGAAAAACCCGATCGAATTGGCATTTGTTATGCTATCGGCTTGCATCTGGAGTGCACTTGCCAATTCCAATTTGAGTTCTTGGGACCACTCATGTGGAGGCAAGAGGGAATCGTTCCGGTGAATATTACCGCTACCGTCGTTATTCATTACCATGTTCATTTTCGTGGCTTTCACAAGGTCAGGGTTGATGTCAAACCCGTAAAAATCCGACGCAGCGATCTGTCTGATTCGATCCCTAACAATCCTTCTGTAATCATCAGACCACTCAACTTCATCAATCCCTAAGTCATGAGCAACGGAACGTTTTAATTTTTCAATGATGTGGTTCATTGCGGTGACCAAGAAACCACCGGTACCGCACGAGGTATCGCATACCCTTTCACCCGGTTTTGGGTTGACCATCTCAACCGCCATACGCATGATATTTCGCGGCGTGAAAAATTCACCCCTGTCTCCCCTCAGATTTGCGCCAACCAATTCCTCGTAAGCTTTTCCCTTCACGTCAACATGCGTTTCAAGGAGACTATACGGTTGGAGTTCTGAGGCAATCCATGCCAACGAACGCGGTTGTAATTTGATTTCATCATTGGTATCAAAAATCTGCGGGAACTGCAGTTTGACTTTTTGGAAAATTTTAGAAATTCGGTTACGGACTGTAAGTTGTCCATCTCGGTTTCCCCGTTCCCCGGATCTCGCGTAAAATTCAAGGGGTTGTCCAACATTCTGCTCATCAAGCGTTTTGCAAAAAATAAGCTTTAGCAACTCAAAGAAAGCCGGTTGTTTTTGCAGACCGTCAGTAGCGTAGATATGGTTATGGCAAGTTCTGAAAACCATCAAAAGGTTATCTTCATAAGCCTTTTTCAAGGTGTTCCGTTTCGGTCTGTCAACATCCTCTAAAGAACCATCGGCGGCGGGAATATCGTTGTACTCTTGAAATTCATAGCGTCCCTCTACCTCCACCTTTCTGATGACCTCTTTATATCTGCCATTCGTCCAGAGTCCCCATTCGCAATTGGGACACGCGCTCATGTAAGACTTGAGTTGTTCAACGCCGTCTTTTCTGTTTCTGGGTTCTACACTTTCTTTCTTGCATTCAACAATTAACCACACATGATCCTGTGTCATCTCTGGGCTGTCTTTTGGAAACACAACAATGTCGGCGCGTGGACGGCGGGAGCCCAACTTCAAAGTGAATTCTATTTTGATTTGTTCCCGTTTGTATTTATGCTCGTTAATCAATCTTTTCTCAATTGTCTGGCGGACGTATTCTTCTGGTGTATCTTTGCGGGGTTTGCCATCGATGTAATCACGGATGTAACCGTCTGGGATACTGATAACTTTTGTTTCAGCAGGATTTGTGTTCATAAATTTTCCTCTTCATTAGGACATTCTATATCACATTAGTGTGGTAGCCCCATTGCCTTAAATATCTAACTTCTGTCCTGTTAAGTTATAGTGAAAATTATACAGCAACTCGCAAGGGATTTCAAGGAAAACAAGATTGCAGTAGGGCTGTTTAGTTTTCGGTTCTAATCTCGGTTTTGATTCGCATAAGTTAACGTTTGGACGCAAGATCGCGAGCATAGCTCGCTCCTACAGAAGAAAAATATTCACATAAATAAAGTAAATATGTAAAACTAAATAGCCCTGAGATTGCAGTAGGCTTTTCTGAAGATGTGAACGTTAGGACGGACGCAATTTTGACAGGGGGCACTTTGTGAGATGGAGAATCCTGAGAAACACACGCGTTTTGGATGCACAACCTAACAGGTTTGCGGCGTACTCGCCCAGATGCGACGGGCATCATTGGTGAACCTTAGAGTTAATTAGACATTCAGCACCGGTGCGGTTAGAAACCGCACCTACCCGGGTGGGGTAAAATGTCTGTTTATTTTTCAGGTTTACCAATGCTACAAGAGAGCATTCTGCGAAGTCCTGAACATCTGTGAAAAATATTGGCGAAAAATTGAAAACTAAAACGTTCTGCAGAAAATTGTGCTTCAGAATGCTTCAGTTTTATCGGGAGTGCTTTGCTTTTCTCGTTCTTCGTTGAACGCTTCCAGAACCCTTTGTGCCGCGCTACACTCTGGATCCAACATGAGTGCCTCTATGAGATAGGGTTCCGCGGCATCAATGTCGCCTTGTTTCATGTAAAGCAACGCAACGCTGGCATGTAGAAATGACTTATCAGGATTCTGAGCGAGGGCTTTCTGGAAATGTTCATGAGCCAGCTCGAACTTGTTCAAAAGAAGATAGGTGTGCCCAAGTTCAAAATTAATATCTACATCTGCTGCGTCCTTACGCGCTGCATCTTCTATGCCGAGGTCGAGGGCTGTCTGAAAATGAGAGAGCGCTGCCTCGTATTCACTTAATTGGATGGACACCCGACCGAGAATGTAGTGGAGCTTTTCAGTCTCGTCACAAGAACCGCGTTCTAAAGCGGCACTCGCGATTGCTTTTGCCTCTGGGAATTTCTGTAGTACCGCATACGCGGTACTGAGCCTGACATTTAACGAAGGATATTCCGGATCCAAGTCGCGCACCTTCTCTAAATGGAAAACCGCTTTCTCATACGCTTCCTGTAGAAGATAGGCAGTTGCGAGGTGGTTATGTAGTTCCGCAGAATTCGGGTCTTGGGCGAGTTTTTTCTCTAAGATTGGGATCGATTTTTCACCGAGGTCCTGCAAGTTAAGCTCGCCTAATCGCTTTCGAGATGTTCGTCTGTTCCTTTTCCGTTTTCGATGCTTCATGCATTCTCCTAAATCTGAGATAGATATAAGACAGGATTCATTTTCTATGATGTCAAATTGAAGCAAATTATACAACAATTCGCAAGAGGTTTCAAGGAAATAAGATTGTCCGATATCCCTCTTGAAAACGGACACAAAACACTGTATAATAGACGCAAATTTGTGTTGAGGTGCTACGAATTGGCGGAACAAAACCGTGTCAAACCGCATATCCTACTGATTGGATTGGCTCTCGTCGCTTTTAATAGTTACTGGTGCCTGATGGGAACAGAGGTCTGGCACTCTACGCAGCTGACCATCGCCTCGCTGTTCTTCAATGCGGTCTTTACCCTCCTCGTCTTTGTGCTTGTTAACCTCCTGTTCCAACGATTTGTGCCGCGTCTGGCGATGTCGCAAGCCGATCTGCAGACGATCTATGTGATGGTGGTGATGGTATCGACCATCAGCGGACACACCATGATGGGGTACCTCATCCCCGTTCTCACGCATACATTTCAGTTCGCAAGCCCCGAAAATGAGTGGTTATCGCTCTTTGGAAACAGTATCCCCAATTGGATTGCAGTTAAAAGTCCGCGTATCTTAGACGGGTTCTACAACGGCGATTCTACACTCTATAATTCTGCTACGCTCAACGCATGGATATCACCTGTACTGGCGTGGTCAAGCTTCGTCATCGCGCTCTGGCTGACATTGCTGGCAGTGACGATCTTTCTCCGTAAACAGTGGACGGAAAATGAACGCCTGAACTATCCGATCGTCCAACTCCCCTTGGCACTGACGAGCAATCCGAAACGCTTTTTTGCTTCGCCGTGGATGTGGGTCGGATTCGCAATTGCAGGGAGTGCTGAACTGCTCAATGGACTGAGTTTTCTGTATCCAGAAATCCCTTCTCTACCGATTAGAAACAGAGTCCTTGGACAATTCAGTTCAAAGCCGTGGAGTGCGATGGGACCGATTCGGATCTCCCTCTATCCATTCAGCATCGGGTTGATGTTCTTCACGCCGCTGGATCTCTCGTTTTCCTGCTGGTTTTTCTGGCTACTAACCCGTCTTCAGATGGTTGTGACAGATATGTTCGGCGCGCGCAATATTTATAGGTTTGAACAGCAGACGGGGGCTTGGCTTGCGTTTGGCTGCATCCCGTTGTGGATGGGGCGACGGCACTATGGACGTATTATCCGTAAGGTTTTCGGCATTGCACAACGCCACGGCGAACCACCACCTGACGATTCTGGAGAACCGATGCGCTATCGCACGGCAGCAGGACTGTTCACTGTGGGATTACTGTTCCTTTTCTTTTTCTGTTTTCAGATGGGGATGACCTTCTGGGCGATTGGACTCTTTTTTCTTTTTTACTTTCCGATGATTATCGGTATCACACGTATCCGCGCCGAAATTGGGCCGCCCCTTCATCAACTCATCCTTGTCGATCCAGGACGGACGATGGTCACTGCGTTAGGTACACGCCGCTTAGGCGCGGGGAATCTGATGGGACTCACGTTTCTCTATCCGTTTGTGCGCTGTTTCCGCGCGCATCCGACACCGAGTGAACTGGAGGCGTTCAGGCTGGCGGAAAGGACGAGCATCGGGTATCGTCAACTTCTCATCGGAATGATCTTGGCGATTGTGTTCGGTATCCTGATAACGTTTTGGGCATACCTACACGTCCTTTACGATATGGGCGCAGCAAGCAAAGCGCGCGGTTGGATTGTTTATATGGGGTGGGAAACGTTTAACCGTCTGCAAACGTGGCTTGTCAGTCCGCGAGAGACCGGCGTACCGGAGCTTGGTGTTATCGGCAGCAGTTTCGTGTTCACGATATTCCTGATGATGATGAAGATTCGGTTTCTGTGGTGGCCCCTACATCCTGCGGGTTATGTGTTAGTCAGTGGGACAGGTATGGGAAGGTTGTGGTTTACCATCTTCTTGGGGTGGTTGGCGAAAGCAATCGTGCTAAAGATTGGCGGCGTGAAACTCTACCGACAAGCGATACCCTTCTTTTTGGGGCTCATCTTAGGGGATTATACGCTGGGGTGTGTCTGGAGCCTGATTGGGTTGGTATTGGAGATACCGACGTATATTGTGTGGCATTGAGGTGTTCAATTTTTGGAATAGTGTTTCATGATAACGCAACGCTACTCTTCATCTTTGAATCCTTGAAGTCGTTCCTCAATAGTCGTTTTGAGATGTTCGTTTCCTGTTTGTTCAGCGATTTTTAGAGCTATCTGATAATCCACCTGTGCCTCCTCTTTTTTACCAAGGTTTCCCTTTATAGAGCCACGCATGAAATAAGCTTCAGCGTAATTTGGCAGTAAGCGGATTGCCTCATTAAGGTCTGAAATCGCCTCCTCATGTCTATCCAAATTATTCTTGGATACTCCACGCATGAAATAAGCTTCAGCGTAATTTGGCAGTAAGCGGATTGCCTCATTAAGGTCTGAAATCGCCTCCTCATGTCTATCCAAATTATTCTTGGATACTCCACGCATGAAATAAGCTTCAGCGTAATTTGGCAGTAAGCGGATTGCCTCATTAAGGTCTGAAATCGCCTCCTCATGTCTACCCAAAGCACCTTCCTTGATTATTCCACGAGCGAAAAATGCCCCGGCGGTTACATCGTTATCAATCCCCTCTGATATATTCGCAATAGAACGCCATTTCTCAATAGCATCATCAATTTTCCCTTCTTGCGACAATGTGACCGCCTCAATGATAGCTTTATCTATTACGGATGTCCCAGGCTCCAGCCGAAGTACTCTTAGCATGCTCTCAACTTCTGGGGATACTTCAGATGGACCGGATTGAACGAGTTTCGTGATGTCTCCCCTACTCAATTTCGATACAACTTCTTCTGCTATTTTCTTTTGATCTTTGATTTCTTTAAGATATATCGCTGCTTCACTGGCATACGCCTTGGCTTCCTTAAGGTATGCCGCTGCCTCGGATTCAATACTCCGAAACTCGCTGTAGGCAATATAAGCAGCAATACCGGTTACAACCGGAATTGCAACTGCAAAAAAGGCAAGAACTAAACCGATAACAACCAGCCATTGATTAATAGACTCCGACCGATCATCAAGATATTCACTTCGTAAATCGTTGATTTGGCGTTGATTTTCTATATCACTCACAGCATTAACACTGCTCGCTCTCTCCTCAACGTTTGCCTCGTCGTCAATAGGGTGTTTCGTTGTTTGTGTCATCTTTTTCTTTCCTTTATTTGAAATCAGTTTACATTCCGGTGGACTTGTTGATGCGAAAGACAATGCCTTCCGATATGCACAGGAAACCAACAGCCTATGCTACAAAGATGTCCATCTGATATTTATCAAATCTCCCAAGGAGTAAGTAATCATCAATAGATCGTAGGTAT
>JAPPII010000055.1 GCA_028820845.1 Candidatus Poribacteria bacterium | reverse complement strand
CTACCAAAACCTAACAAAAATGTCAATAACTTACACAATGTAAACACTACCTAGACAGTGCATATCTTCGTCTACTTGCCCCGACCGATTGGGAAAAGCCTAATAATAGAAAAAGTTGGCGGCAAACAAATCCTTACGGTGTAATATTCACTTTACATCCGTCTATGAGTTGGCAAGTTTGGTGGAGAATACCAGAAATATTGTTGGAGCAGCTGCCAGAGTTCATTATCGGATAAGGGTGTTCAAAAAAAACGGCAATGACCAACAAAACGCTCGACCATCTGCTCATCACGCTCACAGTCTTATTTGATCTCGGTTTTGTTGCTACTGCAGTTGTCGTTGCATACTGGGTACGGTTTGAATCGGGTTGGACCCCTGAAGTCCTTGCCCTCCATAAAGGCGGTGCCCCTCCGCTCGACGACTATTTCCGACTCATACCGCTGATGGCGATTATCTGGTTAATGACGCTAAAAGCACTAAAACTCTATCGTCCTGAAAACAACGCCACACTTTCAGCGTTCTGGACGCTCTGTAAAGCCACCGGTATCGCGCTCATCGCTACATTAGCCGCGCTCTTTTTTATTTTCCACCACGATGCCTACTCGCGTTGGGTCATGCTGCTCGCCTCTGGATTCAGTCTCGTCTGGCTGTTTCTGGGACGACTCGTCCTTTACCGATTCCGACAGGCGATTCACGCGCAGGAGATCGGTGTCCAGCGCGTCGCAATCGTCGGTTATGAGGCGCGCGGCGAAAAGTTGATTAATGCCTTGAAAGCGAGAGCGAATAGCGGTTACAAACTGTTAGGCATAATTGATGAAGTAAAGGTCCCCCAATCTTCCAGCCTTCCAGCCTTCCAACCAAGCGCTGAAGACCAACAGCCGATAGCCGACAACCAATTGCCATATCTCGGCGAAAGTCAAGACATCCTCGAATTGGTGCAAACGCATCGACTTGACACGCTCTTCATCGCATCGCCTACAGTGTCTAATGACACCATTCTACAGATTCTCCACGCCTGCGAAGGGCTGCCTGTCCAAATAAACTTACTCCCTGAGCTCTCCGAGTTTATCAGAAGCGGCACGGCTATCACCTTTTTCGATGACATACCGGTGCTACGACTCCGAGAAACCCCGATGCAGGGCATGCAGGGCATCGTCAAACGTCTTATAGACATCGTTTTCAGCCTGATTGCCTTGATATTGCTAAGTCCACTCATGTTAACAATTGCGGTAGCGATCCGCCTGACTTCATCCGGTAAAGTAATTTTCCGCCAAGAGCGCGTCGGTAGAGCCGGAAAGCGATTCAACATCTACAAATTCCGCTCCATGCACGCCGATGCCGAAGAGAAAGTCGGACACGTATGGGCAAAAGATGACGATCCACGAGAGACTTCATTCGGAAAATTCCTCAGACGTTGGAGTTTAGACGAACTACCCCAATTCTTCAACGTCCTCAAAGGGGATATGAGTCTCGTTGGACCCCGACCGGAGATGTCCGGACTCATCGACATATTCCGAGAATCCATACCCCACTATCTCGCGCGGCAGCGCGTCAAGTCGGGTATGACGGGTTGGGCACAAGTCAACGGCTTACGGGGCAATACCTCCCTTGAAGAACGGGTCTCTTACGACCGATACTATATCGAAAACTGGTCCCTCGGCTTGGATATTAAGATCATCCTGAAAACGTTGTGGGCAATCAAAAAAGGCTCGCGATAATTCACATCTATTCCGAGAAATACCGTCGCAAAAAGGGCCATGCCCCGGCTTTGTAATACCGATGTCCACCCTCACCGATAAAAAGCGCACACCTGTCCGCAACACCCGCGGTCGCATAGATTGACTTTAACCGTTCATAAGCCAACGCAACGTGGTCAATCGGAAAAATACCGTCATCGCGTCCAGCAATCGCACAGAACGGGCGTGGCGCGATTAAGCCCGCAACATCATACATCTCTCCAAGCCGCATCACACCCGGCACATAGTTACATTCACAATGCCGGATCATACCGATGCTCCCTTCAAACGTGCAGAAATAACAACTCGGCATCGCTACAGTGATACGTGTCTCACATGCTGCGGCGAAAAGGGACACCGTCCCACCGCCAGAGTTCCCAGTAATCGCGATGCGATTGGCATCTACGGGCAAATGCTCCGTTGCCCAATCAATGAGGCGCGACATATCCCACACCCGTTCACCGATCGGCGTCCGTCCGACCAGTATACTATGAACCAACTGGTGTCGGCAGGAATGCGTATTATCGGCTTCTTTATCTGCTTCGGTGCGCGTCTCACCGAAAGCGCGCGTCGTGGGGGCAATGGCGATATAACCCTCCTCAACAACTGCCTGCCGTGCGATGTCACGTTCACCCTCCAACATGTGTTTCTCTTCTGATTCCGAATGTGCAATACCGGCATAGATATGCGGATGATTATGTCCGTGCGGCGCAAGCACCAGTGGAAGCTTGCCTTCTATCGTCTTCGGACGAAGGAGATAGAACGGCAGTGGCACTGTCGGTTCTACCCACAAATACCAACTCTCCCGAAAGTGGTCATCCATATCCAAAACTTCCAGCTGCTCGGCTTTCGGCACATAGTCCGCCAGATCGGATTCCATATTATCTAAACCGAGGATTTCCCGAAGCTTCGGACGAAAAGCCGCTTGCCACGTTAAGAAACCTTCGCGTGAGGTCTCCTGAAATTCATACGTTCGTGGAACAGTATCATATAAGTTCTTAAAGTGTACGTCAGCATCATACATTACCATTTCCCCCCGTAGTTCGGTTCACTTGACAAAATTCAAGGCGGTGCTATAATGTATTATAATCATAGACGACAGAGGCAGACCTGTCAACTCTTTTTGATTATCGGTTATTGGTTGTCGGTCAATTGATAACCGACAACCATCGGCAAAAAAACGAAAGGGCAGCTCAGAGGCAATAGTAAAAAAATGCAAATATTAATAACGGGTGCCAGCGGTAGGCTCGGTCAGTTCGTCATTCGAGAATTGGAAACTGAAGGACACTCGCTGGTGCTGATGTCACGTAGAAATCCACCCGATGAATTCGCACATCTTCCATTTATCCAAGGCGACTTAAACAATTTTGAGGACTGTCAGCGCGCCGTTGAAGGCGTGGACGCAATCCAGCACCTCGGCGCACAGCCGAATCCGGTCGATCACCCAGATTTACGGGCAGACGCAGCCGAGAAAGGCATCCCTTTCGATGCAACCTTTAAAACAAATATGCTCGGCACCTATTACCTCATGCAAGCCGCAATTGAAGCAGATGTGCAAACAGTCGTGATGTGCGGCAGCAACTGCGCACTGGGACACGGCTTCCGAATTAGCAAAACCCATATCCCGATAGACTACCTGCCACTTGACGAAGAACACCCTTGCTACCCTGAAGACTCCTATAGTTTCTCCAAACGTTGTGGTGAGGACCTGTTAGCGAGTTATACCCGTGCGTATGGTATCCGCACTTATGTGACGCGCCCCGCTGGTATCAGTCCAGAAGAACGACGCAATCAGATGAAAGTAAACGCCAAACCGACGACGAGTTGGACCCCGTGGCTCTGGTGTTGGGTCGGAAGCGAAGATGTTGCAAGCGCACACCGTCTACTCATGGAAAAAGCAGACACCCTACCACCACACGGTGTCTATTTTCTCAATGCCGATGATACCTCAGCGTTGGAACCCTCTCAGGAACTCGTCGAACGTTTTAAACCCGAACTGCTTCCGAAAATCAGAACACTTCAAGGACATCAATCTTTTATCAATTGCGATAAACTCAAATCCGCTGTCGGATGGCGGCACGAAACATCGTGGCGGGAATAGCCGTCAGCGGTCAGGGCGTTCCGTTCCACTCTACTCTCAGCAGTCAGTAGGGTGTTGTGGGCTTTACAAATGTTTTGTCCGTCACAAACGAGTGACTGACAGCCGCCAGCGGATGGCTAATAACCAATAGCCAAAATTGGAGGAATTATCATGGGAACCACCAGTGATAGAGTACGGATCGGTGTTGTCGGTGTCGGGAGCATCGCCGTGCGCGGGATCCTGCCACACCTTACACAAGACGACGTTCAAGATAGATTAGAAGTAACCGCTGTCTGCGACCCAGTGCCAGGTAGAGCACAAGCCGCGTCCGAAAAATTCAAGGTGCCACACGCTTACGAAACTTATGAGGCACTTCTATCAGACGGACACGTAGACGCTGTTAGTATCGCCTCACCCATCGGTCTCCACTATGAGCAAGGAAAACTTGCCATTGAGCACGGTGTTCATGCCCACTTCAACAAAACAATGACAACCACCGTTGATGAAGCGGACGATCTCATTGAATCCGCAGCGCGTAAGGGTGTAAAATTGGTAGCATCCCCAGGTGAGATGCTCCGTCCGATCCATCAAGAGATTCGCAGGCTCATTCATGACGGTGCCATCGGAACACTAACGTGGGCAGCCGCTGGATCCGCCTTCGGCAGATACCATGAAAATGAATCCGTTAGGCAAGGCGACGATCCGCTCTCTAACATTAACCCAGCGTGGTATTTTCGCAAACCCGGTGGCGGACCGTTATACGACATGACAGTCTACGGCTTGCATACGATAACCGGCATCTTAGGACCCGCAAAACGCGTAACGGCGTTCTCCGGTGTCCGTATCGAAGAACGTGAATTCCGAGGCGAGATGCTCCCGTGCGATATGGACGACAATACCTTTATTCTCGTTGACTTTGGCAATGCATTTTTCGGCTTCGTCTACGGTGCCGCCGCTGGTTCTGTCGTCAGAGGCAGATTAGCAATCCACGGCACTGCCGGTACGATTGAAGGGAATTTGCTGAACGGTAAACCGATTGAGGCATCAGATAGTGGGCTACCACACGTTGTAGGACCGCATCGCGAGATTCAGGAATCGCATGTCTATGAGGACATCATGCAGTTGGTAGACTGGATCCGAGAGGACAAACCGACGATTGTTACGGCAGAACATGCAAGGCACGTCATAGAGATTTTCCATGCAGGCTACACATCCGCCCAGACGGGTCAAGCCCAAGAATTGCGGACTACATTTTAAAAGGAACAACCGTTTATGCCAAGAGCCTTATGTATCGGTGAACTCCTCATCGACTTTGTGTCTACAACACCCGATGTAACCCTCGCGGAAGCACCAGGATTTGTTAAAGCCCCCGGCGGCGCACCCGCCAATGTTGCTGTCGGTTTAGCCAAACTCGGTATAGATGCCGGATTTATTGGGAAGGTCGGTGCGGACGCATTCGGCGATTTCCTGCGCGAAACGTTGGAACAGAACAGTGTAGACACCTCTTATCTCATCTCAGGAGAGACATCTCGAACGACACTGGCTTTCGTCGCCACACGCTCCGATGGTATGAAGGACATCACCTTCTACCGACATCCAGGTGCCGACATCCAACTCTCTCCAGACGAAATCGATACGAGTTATGTCCAATCAGCGGAACTTTTTCACTACGGTTCCGTTAGCCTCAGCCATTCACCGAGTCGTGAAGCAACACTCCAGACAATTCAGGCTGCAAAGGTGAGCGGCGCGATGCTCTCCTACGATCCGAATTTGCGCTTACCGCTTTGGGACAATGCCGATGATGCCAAACGTTGGATATGGGAAGTTATGCCCTACGCAGATGTCGTCAAAATATCAGAAGAAGAATGGGAATTCGTTACCGGAGATGCTGAACTCGCGAGCGGGATTGAACGCATCCTTGGACTCGGCGTAAAACTGCTCGTTGTTACGTTAGGGGAACGTGGGTGCTACTACACAAACGGGACTGCTGAGGGTTATGTTGACGGTTTCGCTGTCAATGTTGTTGATACGCTTGGGGCAGGCGATGCATTCGTCGCTGCTATGCTCATGCAATTGATGAAACACGAAGACATTCAGGCACTCGACGCGTCTCGTCTTGATTTCGTGATGTGTTACGCCAACGCTGCAGGCGCATTGGCAACACAGAAAGTAGGCGTAATTCCGGCATTGCCAACGCCATCTGAGATTGAGCGATTCCTATAGAACAGAAAAAGTCCGTCTATTGCACAGTTATCAATATCGGTTCAACATCAAGCATTTCTTGGATCTGTCGTCGGAGATCCGCTGCCTCTTCGCGGTGAGTGAACTCCCCGATCGTTACACGGTGCCTCGTTTTACCCTCAATAGTAGCGAGATGTATAGCAACCTTATGACTCGGATTTTGATGCTGCAATTGCTCTTTCATCCTTTCAGCATAGTGACGTTCTATAAACGAACCGACCATAAGCGTCCATTTGGATTCTGATGCCCTTGTTGATTGCTGCTCTACCCCAAGATGCAATTGTACCTGTTGCGAGCTCTGATTGCCTGCTATATCTTGAACGCTTAGTTCACAAGTATACGCCGCAAAAGGTTTCCCTTGTAAGTTGTTTAAAACAACCTCTGCTGGCGGCATACCCGCCCCTTCCATCTCTTCAATAAGCACGCTGCGCGCATCAAAAATCTTCAGTTCCCAGTATGCAAGCGGATTGGTGTCCACAGTCTTTATACCCAGAGAGTGCCATACGCGCATTCCGTTCGGATTGGTTGTAGCTGCTCCCCTAAAGAGTTCTAACGCCGTCGGAATGAGATCAACGGTGACCTTTTCACTATCTCTGAGCTGCAGTGCATCTTGTGCGTCTGAAACATACAACTCCACTTTGTAGTCCCCATCGGGAACCAAGTTCCCCGTATCCGCAACGCCATCCCAAGTGATGCCTTCTATAGGCGATCCGCTTCCTGATCGTTCCCAAATCCGCTCAGTGTATTCATCAACGAGGATCAACCACCATTTATCATTTGAACCGACCTCAAAGTGGAACGTAGTGCTATCCGCAAAGCCATCCTTATTCGGTGAAATCGCCCATATAGAGACGTGTAGTTTCCCGATAGGCGTTTCAGGTACATTCTTATGTATTGTCAGCGTCGCAGGCATTAAAATAGGGACGTGTTCATCGGCTTCAGAGGTCTCACTTAGCACAGGTTCCGATAGCGGCATCGCGTCCGCTGCGCCCCAGCGTAAAGTCGCTGAAATCCAATGGACAGATTGTTCTAACTCACTGCCATTCACATACGCATAATCAAGTTGTCCGGATGAATTTCGGAAACTCAATCCCCGTGCCCATTCGCCACCCCAGAATCTTTCAGAAGCAGTGAGTGCCGTGTATCCGACCCGTAATCCCACATGTCCACCAATCAGCCAACGTTCCGCGCCGAGGTGTAATCGAAGCCTTTCACCCCAACCGCCATCATTTTCACCGCGAACAGCAAGATCCGCAGAAAACAGCGTTTCACTCCCTAATTGGTAGGTCGTTCCTAAACGCGCTGCCAAAGGGATACTCTCAAGAAGGACACCATCCGCTCGAATCCCATTACTCAACTCGGACAGATTCACGCCGACCGTCACCGAGTCGCCCCATTTCTCCAACGGATAAGCGAACTGCATCCCCAAATCCACGCTCCAGAGGAAGTTTGTTCTAATAGGTGTATTATTTTGATAGTAGCGTAGGTTTGCCCCTGCTGACGCACTTTGTCCCAACGCACGTCCATAGCCTAAAAGCACAATCTGCGTAGACTCCGTTGTGTCGCCTCTCCAACCATCAAGCCAAGTCGCAAAAGATAAGTTACCAACGTTTTTATTCGTCAAACCAAACGTATGCGGATTCGCGGCGACCGAGAACGCCTGTTCCAGCCCAGAGGGACTCCCTGAAAACGGCATGCCACCCATATTCACTTCAACCCCATCCATAAATCCCAGTGAAGACGGGTTCCAAAGAAATCCATTGGTTGCGGCAGAGCCCGCCGTCCAAGCACTCCCCATACCGACAGCACGGGCACTTGCCCCGACAAAAATATCTCGCTTCCCTATCCCAGAAGCCCACGCAGTTGTGGAAGCAACGAGAAAGGCTATTATGACGACACTCACCACTTGTCCGATTCGAATCAACGGTTGTCTGATAAGTTTAAAAAAATTTAATTGCATCGGATAGACTCCATTTTTTGTATTTTTATCCACAGAACCCTCACGCCGCGATAGTTCCACACGCATGCCTCCTTGAGGATTTCCTCTCATAAATGCTGCATGCAAGTTTTGTCCACTATCAGTAACGTCAAATTCGCAGAAATTGGTACACACGCCTATCCAAAAAACCCACGTCATCTTACCGATTAGTGGGTAGGGTCTATTAGGAAGGTGAGGATTCGCAACCGCTGCCCTTGCCAGTATATTTCCGTTGACTTTTCGTCTGGTGTATGGTAAACTTAAAGTAAGTTATTTTAATCGGAATTTCCTATAAAAATTACCGTCATCCGAAATAAATTAGGACTTACGCATGCTGCTCTTTTGTAGCATAACCTGTTAGGTTGTGCACCAAAACGTCTGTGTTTTTCACGCAACTATATCTAACAAAGCACCCTACGGTCAAAATTGCGTAAGTCCTGTAAATTGAAGGTTACAGCCCCTATGTCAAAACAAAACTTCAATGAAAAACTAACCGCACTTCTCAAAACCAACCTCAACTTTCTTGACGACACAGGCGAACTTATCCTCGCTGCTGTCAGAGACCACGCGTGGCGAGTAGACCACTATCTCATCAAATTGCTGCTCACTGATGATGAAATCAAGGCAAAATTCTTCGATGAGATTGAAGGACATTGGGTCTTCAACCACAACACCTTCATCAACTATATCACCGACAAAAACTTCCTTGCCAACGCCTACACTCGGTTCCGCAACAAGATTGGCTTGAACATCGAAGCCAAATTCCTACGAGAACGCGGCGAAGTCTCACTCGTCTGGCCCTATTTCGTTTGGCCATTGGATACTCCTTTCATTTAGATTGTTATTATTGCACAATCTTGGTTTAGGCGGTGGCCCTTTTCCGATGGCAGTACAAATTATTTCTCATAGTCCATCTCTGGCAGACAACATTGCTCGTAATACATCAAACTCTACAATTGTGGAAATCGCCCAAGAAGTTGCAGATATAATTCAGAGCACTTCAGGGACCTATGATGTTTAAGGCTAACATTCTGAAAGATAGTGAATTCCCCAATTGGAATAACTTCATGCTCGGTTAAGTTTTCACTTGACTTTTGCGTTCAATAGGCGGTAAACTTAATGCGTATCTATATCTGGGAAAAGGAGAAAGGATAAAAGAGGGACTTATGGCGATATTTTATCGCGGGGCAGGTATTAATACTTATTGGTATCTCAGTGATCCAATGGAACAGGGTTTTGTTGCCAGGGATCCCGAAATGACTCCTACTACAACTCGACAGATGCTTCATATTGCCAGAAGCACTGTGAATAGTCCTTTTATTTCCCTTACGCGCTCTTACGCGGTGGCTTGGCATTACGCAATGTTAAGCAGCGAGAGGGTCCCTACCCCAGAGGATCCTGCCTACGTCCATGAAATTGAGATTCAGGAACCGCTGCCGTCCGAATTACGCCTCTTAGACCCAGTCAAAGAGGTGGCACAGATGTTACCGTCGCCTATAAGTTTGGGGCCACCCTATCAGCACGATGGGTTGCCCGATTTCTTATTAGGCGTTGTTGATCCCGGACGTATGGGGCATTTTTTGGCACAATACGCGAAGCAACCGCCTTCAAGCGAAGGCACTCCACGCCCGCCGAACTTAACAATTGAATTGGAGACACTTGTCCGCGCATTACGGGATGCCGAAATCCTTGCACACGGAATTATTCCCACAACTTGTGTAAAGAACAGTTTTGATGTTTATCCAGAGCCATCGCTTTCAGAATGAAAAGGAGATACTCTCATGAAACATATTGTTGACAACGTTAATAAGATGGACCTTAGGATTAAGACGCTTGACCTGGCTGGACGGGTGCCAGGACCTGATTCTATTGAATTGCTACGGGTGGAACTCCACTATGATGGAGAGTACGGACCGCTCTTTATGGCGCGGGTTCGGTACGCCCGCAACGGGGTTGAACAAGAAAACGGTTTCCCCATTGATCTACACAAAGGTGCATTCGTTGCCACTGTCCCTATCCAAGAGGCGGGGTGGGAAGAAGAACTCCAGAAGATTGGACCCGAAATCGCCCGGATTGTATATGAAGATTTGGCGGAGAATCGGTCTACTTGATACCTTACCAGAGAGCGAACCGAAAGTATGCAGTGAGAGGTTAGAACGAGGAGGACTATCCTAACGGAATGCTCACGGAAAGACAACGAACGGTCTTTGACTGGATAAACGACGATCTTGAGTTGCCTGTGTATGCCGAAGCATATAAAGGTGCAATAGAACAGCTAAACAACAAATCTTCAGGATACATTACATTTGTCTCACACGCTGGAAGAGATATAATGAACCTTCTTGCTGACTCTGTTAATAGCGTCACAGCGGATAGGACCCAATATGTGGATCTTGTAAATGATTTCCAAGACGAATGGGAGAATAAATGGGGAGGAGATGAATTTCATCCAGCAGATGACGTGCCAAAAGAACATATAATCCCTCATTATATCTGTGAAAAGGTAAAAAAACTGGTCAATGAACACAAAAAAGGCAGACTGAGGGCTGAGGAAAAGGACAGTTCTTTCTTTACGACTTTTCTGAATTATGCTGATAAAGAAAGCATCCCCGAGAATTTATCTCAAGTAGGACTTACGCAGCGTTAAATTTGAGTGAGGGTGATTTGAGTTGCTGGCAG
>JAPPII010000054.1 GCA_028820845.1 Candidatus Poribacteria bacterium | reverse complement strand
TTTATTTATCAAGGTCCACGGCACTTTTCGTGTGTCCAAAAATACTTATTGCGTAATCCTATTATAAAAAGAATAAATCCTATGCCAATTGCAATAAGGCATCCCTGGGCGCATCCCCCTAACCGTAGTTTCTTTTTTTTTTTCTCAACCCAAGCCTTATAATTCTTAACATTTTCTGTAAGAACAATAGCGTGAGCCCAAATAAGTTGACCATCTTTCTCATAGAGACTATCAGAGAGGAATTTTACTTTATTTTCACTTTGCATGTAATCTATCACATGTTGAAGAAGTAGGTTGTCAATATCCATTGCTCCAGCTAATTCATTGATAGTCTGATAATGCCAATTAATACCACCGATGCTTTTGTCCGGATCTAAGAAATAACCCATCCGAACTTCAAGATAGTCTACCACCTTCTTCTCAACGGATCGAATATCAATTCCATGGTTAAGACCGTGAAAGTTAACACGCTGTTCCAAGAAACTATGTGAATTTAGAAACTCTTCAAGATTTAAGCCTGCTTCTAAGTCTTTGTTAAGACGCTCACCATATTTGGCAATTAACTCACTTGTATCAGATTTTTCTGCCGCAGTTTTGGCATTCAGGTAATTTTGAAAATCTAATACGAAAGCTTCAGCAATACCTTCTGTGCGGAACCTAATACTTTGTTTTTCTGTACTTCTGCTTTCAATATATACGGTACTGAAAATTCTATCAACTCCGTAAGTTTCTTCAAGACTGATAAGTTTGCTATCACTTTTGAGGAACATAGAACATTCCTATAATGCCTGAACCATGTGAGGAGCGGAGTAGAGTTTTATTGGTATTTCTCATAGGGATTTCTTCTTGTAATGTAAACTTATTTTCAGAATCTACTATATTAACGCAAGTTGCCCCCTATCATAAACATAGCACTCCGCTGGAGTGCAATCGCGAAAATATGCCATTTTCTATAGACATATCACCCCTCTGGAGTGTGGAAAGCGACTGAAAAACCTTTCTGAAATGTGCAAAATCCGTTAGTAGCAACTTGGGTTATATTAGCCATTTTGCATTATGTGCGGTTGTAGCCGTAGCCTTTACCCGTAATTTCAAAAAGTGCGACTGCAGCTTGGAAGTGAATCTCTGCGTCTTGGTCTTCGAGAACCAATTCTAACACTGCGATGGCGTTCGCGTTTTTTGCATCGCCAAGAGCCTTGATGGTGTCAAGGCGGAGCCCTCTTGTAATTTGGGCTTCATGCAGTGCTCTGAGTTTTTTGACTAACGCATCTACCGCTTTGTCGGTTCCGATATTACCCAATGCCCTTGACGCATCGCGGCGAATTTCGACGTGGTTATCGTCGTTATTCATAACTTCGATGAGGATATCGGTTGTTGTTTCATCAGCGATTTCGCCGAGTCCTTGTGTAGCGGCGCGCCGGACATCCTTGTTGACTTCGGTTTCACCTGTCATTATCTGGATGAGTTCTGGCATGAGTTCCCGGATTCCAGCTTGTCCGATGGCGAGTGCCGCGGCTTTTCGGATATCCACAACCGGATCGGTTAAGAGTTCTTTAAAATAGGAGGTATCCGTAACAGTGCCAGATTTACCGAGGGCAACCGTTGCGGCGTTTCTGACCTGATGATTTTCCCATTTGTCCACAGTACGTGCAGCCATTTTAGGGGCAACAAACGAAGGTAAGTCGAGTTTTTTAGCGGCGTTGACGAAGGCTTCCCAACTCCAATTTCGTTTGAGGTCATCAGCACCGATAGCTTTCCTGTTTGCTGCGTCCTCAAGAGCGACGATATATTCTGTGTCGTCAATGAGACGTTTCCCGAGTGCTTCAGCGGCACGGGATCCACCGATTTCGCTAAGAGCAATTGCGGCTTTTATCCGTGATGAGGCATTGGCTAACGCGTTTGTACTGGCATCCAATGGGATCCGTTTATCCTCAAGGATAGCGATGAGTTTTGGGATAGCGGCTTCGCTTTCGAGTTTACCGAGAGCAATAATAGCGTTTTTGGAGATATTTCCTACGCGGATGTCTAACGCGCGAATCAGAGCGGGTTCGGTTGTTTTATCGGCGATGTTACCGAGAGCAGTTGCAGCGGCGGCGCGGACATCATCTGGTTCTAACGGATTCTCAAGAATTTCGCTGAGTTTCGCGACGGCTTTTGCATCCTTGAGGTTTCCTAAGCCTGTGACGGCTCTCAATCGGACTTCGGCGTTTTCATCGGTGAGTGCGTTCAGGAGTGCTGCTGCAGCGCGTTCGTCTTTGAGTCCAGCGAGTGCATTGGCAGCACCAGCACGTATGGATTTCATCTCATCGGTGTTTTCGAGAACAATAATTAATGAATCGACAACGCTCCGTTCTTTGAAACCGCCGAGCGTTTCTGTCACCCGTTTACGGACGACGAAGCTCGGATGATTCAGTTCTGCCACCATTGCATCAAGCGCGGGTTTTTTACTCAGTGTGCCGATAACATGTACAAGCGCCCATCGCGTCCACTCATCATCGGCAGATTTTAATGCCTCGACTGCGAATGTGGATGTTGCAACATTTCCATCTTTGATTAGTGCGCCGATGACTTCGTCTTGTACGGATTGGACTTCATATCCGTCATCAAAGTTTCCTAACCCCTTCTTGACAACATCAACAAGCCCTTCATCTCCGGCTTGGATTTCTCGGAGAGCCTTTGCGGCTTGAAAGCGTGTCGTTTCATACTTATCATTTTTCAGCGCATCTACAAGCGGATCGACAACTTTTTGTCCTTTGATTTTTCCCAAGGCAATGGCTGCTTCTTGCCGGACGACGCCTTGTTTATCCTTTTTCAGTGCATTTACAAGTGGTGCGATTGTCGGGTCGCCTTTGACTTCACCGAGTGCCCATGCTGCGCTCTGTCGCACCGTAGCACGTCCGTCGTCTTCAAGTGCGCGAACTAAGGGTTCTATGACGGTTTCTCCTTTGATAACGCCAAGTGCCCGGGCAACTTCACTACGGACGAGACTGGGAATCGGTTTAAGTTCACCCCATGTGCGGTAGTTGGTTTGTGGGTAGTCAGGGGTCCACTGAATCTGGAAGGAATCAACTTGTGTTCGAAGTGTGTCAAGCGTTTTATACTCGCGTTTCATGTGCCTCTGAAAATCTGAGATTTCATCGAATCGTGTAGAGAGCATCCATGTCAAAATAGGCACGGTTTCAGGTGCTTTTATGCGGCTCAAAGTTTTGACGGCACTGGCACGAAGGACGGGGCTGGTTTCGTCGCTGAACGTGAGGAGTAGCATCGGTTGAACTGCTTTTTCCGGTTTGAGTCGCCAGAGTGCGGTAAGTGCTGCAGCGCGCAAGGTTTCACGCATCTGTTTATCGAGCGCAATGATAATCAGTTTTTGGACGGCATCTTCTGTGGTGACGCTGATTTTTCCAAGCGCCTCCGCTGCGTTAGTGGCAGTGGTATCGTCATAGGAGAGTGCGTTGGTGAGTGCCGTGACTGCGCTGTTGTTTTCGCCGCGGGCGTACATATTACCAAGTCCTATCGCTGCGAATGCTTTCACCTCTTTATGTGAATCTGTATTTAGTGCTTCAATGAGAGGTACTATTGCGCGCCGATCCCCGATTTGTCCGAGCGTATCTGCGACCTGTACGCGAATTGCATCAGAGGCGTTTTTAAGGGCATCAATCAGAAAAGGCACAGCGACGTTGCGCATCTGGACGAGTGCTGCTAAGGCTTCTGTTTGTAATTCTTCGTTTGATAGTTCATTTATGAGTGGCTGTGCCCCGGCTTCTGCTTGAAGCAGTCCGAGTGCTTTGATTGCAGCGGATTGTGTTCCGATTCGGTATTTTTTCATCCATAAATCATCGATGTATGCACTCGCGATGTATTGGTATTCTGTGGTGAAACCGCTATCTTCGTCAGGGATGAGGTTGTGTGCATTTGTGTTGAGGACCTCAATCAGTGGTGCAATCGCGGGTTCGCCTATGCGGTTAAGGGCATCTATGGCTGTATCTTTGACATAAGTATTCGGATCCGCGAGGAGCCTGATAAGGTCGGGCACAGTGGTTTGGGCTTGGATGGCTCCGATGAGTTTTGCGGCGTGCATCCGAACTTGGGCACTGTTATGTTTCAGTGCAAGTTGCAGTCCGGTTACAATGGCTGTACCATCGGGGAGTACCCTTCTGAGTTGTTCAAGAGCGACGATTGCTCTATACGCGACCTCTGGTGAGCTATCGGTTTTGGCGAGCGCATCTTCAAAGACCGGTATAAAGTCAGGTTTACGCATGGCACCGAGGTGGCGGATTGCTTCTTTTTGTACGGCTGTGTCTGAATGGTGTGTTGCTTGTTGGAGTAATTCAGCAACGCGTTCTCCATCTCCAAGTTGGGTTATCAGTTGTCTGGCAGCTGCCCGGGCATTAGATTGATAACACTTTTCCGCAGCTAAAAGTGCTATGACGACCCCGGTGTCTGCGGGTATGGTGAGTTCGGATAGCAGTTCTGCCCGTTTTTCGACCGCCTCAGCGAGTGACAGGGCAAAGAGTCCAGAGATAGCGTTCTGTGAACGGGTGAGTCTTTCTTGTCGATCGAGTTCGTCGGAGTCAGGATCTTCTTGTAATGAGATCGCGCGGATGTCGGTAGCCAATGTTTCGAGATACGCGTTTGACGCTGCAATGGCTTGATGCCAACTGTTGGCATCAGTGCGTGTTCGATTTTGCAAGAAGGCGCGTAAGTGCGTCGCTTCTTGGTTTCCAGCTTCTGTTCTTTCAGCGGCGGCTTGTGCGGCGGTATAATCCCCGCGAACAATGGCGGCTCGCGCTTCGATAATGTCCCTATTCTCCTTCTCACCGCATCCCATCAGAAAGGCGGTAGCGGCGATACATAAGAGAATAAGGTGTGTCTGCCACAGCAGATATTCAACGCGTCGTTTCATGTTTTTTCCTCTCGTTTTATAGTTGTCAGTTGTCAGTACGTTCACTACGCTCACTTTCAGTTGTCAGTTAAACCGTATAGCAGGCACAAACGTTTTTATTTCCCACAAGCGAGTGACTGACCGCTCACGGCTGAAAGTGGCGTGCGCAGCACAGAACGACCTGACTGCTATTTGTTATTTCCCTGCGATTACAAGTTTTGTAAGATCTGCGATAGCATAAATGTTTCGTCCGATTCGGTTCAACAATGCCAATCGGTTTGTGCGGAGTGCGGGTTCTTTCGCCATGACCAGCACCTCATCAAAGAATGTGTCTATTGCTGGTTGTAAAACGACGAGTTGTGTTAGGAGTTTGGCATAGTCGCGTTCCTGAATGCTTTGCTTAAAGTTCGGTTCTACTTCAGTGACAAGGTCGAACAGTTGCTTTTCGGTGTCGTCATGCAACAGCGTAGCGTCTACGGTTTCTGGGGGGTTCTGTGGTAAAATCCTCAGTACCCGATTTAGTGCATTATATACTTCCTCAAAATTTGGTGTCAAGCGAAATTCGGCAAGTGCGTTGGCACGTTTGAGAATGTTGATAATGTCTACGTTGCCAACTGCTAAGACGGCATCGGCGAGGTCGGGAGCGTATTGCTCTGTCCTCAACAAGATGACGCGTAGGCGTTCTTTGATGAAGTTCAGGACACTCGTTTGTGTGTCGTCGGCTAACGCTACCTTGTACAGTGAGACGGCTTTTTGGACGACGGCATCTAAAGCGAGCGGGAGGTGCCGGTCTTGGAGGATCCGGATTGTCCCAAGGGCATGTCGTCGTAGTGAGTACGGGTCTTGCGAGCCTGTCGGACGTTCTTCTATCCCGAAATATCCGACGATGGTGTCAATTTTATCGGCGATAGAGACGATCGCGCCGATTTCGGTTTCGGGCAGTGGTGTGTCTGCGCCAAGGGGTTGGTAGTGTTCGGCGATGGCAATGGCAACGGGTTCCTCTTCACCGGAGTTTTGGGCGTAATATTTTCCCGTAATACCCTGCAGTGATGGGAATTCGATGACCATTTGGGTTGTCAGATCTGCCTTAGAGAGCCAAGCTGCGCGTTCTGCGTGCTGGACAGTCGTTTCTGCCAGCTGCAGTTCTGCGCCGAACTTTTCTATAGCAAGTTTTTGGCTTGCAAGCTGCGCCAAAAAGGCGGTGAGTGCTTTAAGCCGTTCTGCTTTCTCCAAAAGTGAACCGAGTTTGGCATGAAAAACAACTGCGCCTAAACGTTCGACCTTATCGGCAAGGCTGGTTTTCTGATCTTCATTGTAGAAAAACTCGGCATCGTTAAGTCTGGCGTGGAGCACGCGTTCGTTTCCGTGTCGAACGCCATCACTATTGCCATCTGTCCCGTTGGAGATTGTAATGAATTTCGCTGTAAGTGCCGTGTCGTTTTTCCACATTGGAAAATAGCGTTGATGCTTCTTCATGGCGGTGATTAGCACTTCAGGCGGTATTTCCAGATGCGACTCACTAAAATTGCCGACGATGGGTTGTGGGTTCTCTACAAGGTAATTCACCGTATCGAGTAGTTCGTCGTCGAGTTTTGGGAGACACCCTTCTGCTTTTAAGATACGTGTTACCTGTTTTTTGATTGTCTCGCGCCGTTCGTTTTGACTAACGACTACACCGACAGCACGGAGTTCTTCGGTATAATTGTCTAAGTTCGCTGATGCCAAACTTATGGGTTCCGGATGCAAGGCTCTGTGCCCGTAAGTTACACGTCCTGCATCCAGTCCTCTGTAAGCACAGTTGACAATTTCGTTTCCTAACAGCGCAACAAGCCACCGGATAGGACGTGCGAAACGTGCAAACCCGCGCTGTCCTTTATACTCCGTTTCCCAACGCATGGTTTTCAGGAAGCGGAGGGTTTCGATCCATTCAGGCAGAAGCGTTTGCAACACCTTTTGCGTCGGTTCGCCTACTTCGAGTTTAGTGGCGGCGACGTATTCTCCACGTTCGGTTTCAACGATGCGGAGTGCTGAGAGTTCCACGCCTTGCGTCTTTGCGAAACCGATAGCGGCTTTTGTGGGTTCACCGTTTTCGTCGTACGCGACGCGTTTTGGGGGACCTACCACTTCTGTTTCTTGGCTTTCTTGAAGCGTTTTTATGTCCTTGACACTGAGTGTGATACGCCTTGGTGTACCCAAGACTTCAATTTCGCCGAATGGGATTCTGTGGTTTGTAAGGGAGTCGGTTGCGATTTCGCGAAGCTGCTCAAGCGCAGGTGGGACATAACCTGCTGGTATCTCTTCGGTGCCGATTTCAAAGAGGAGCTCAGTGGTTTCAGTGCGGTTAGAAACCGTATCTACCGGGGTGGGAGCTAGTTCGGTGCGGTTAGAAACCTCATCTATGGTGGTGGAAGGCGATACCGTGCCGAAACGTCCCATGAGGGGATGTTCCATTTCTTCGCGCTGTTTGACGTACGCCCGTGCAATCCGTTGTGCGAGTCGTCGCACGCGTTCAATGTAACTCACCCGTTCTGTGACGCTGATGACCCCGCGGGCATCGAGCATATTGAAGGTGTGAGAGCATTTCAGGACATGGTCGGTCGCTGGTAGCACTAACCCGGCATCTAAGCAGGCGTGGGTCTCTTTTTCGTAGGTGCTGAAGAGGTCGAAAAGCATCTCTACGTTTGCCTGCTCAAAGTTGTAAGTTGAGTATTCGACTTCGCTCTGCCGGTGGACATCGCCGTAGTTAACGTGTTCGTTCCAGCGAATATCGAAAAAGTCATCGACATCCTGTAGGTAAAGTGCGATGCGTTCAAGCCCGTAGGTAATCTCAGCACATATCGGGTCGAGATCGATGCTTCCCATCTGCTGAAAATAGGTGAATTGTGTTACTTCTGCGCCGTTCCACCAGACTTCCCAACCGAGTCCTGAGGCACCGAGGGTCGGGGACTCCCAGTCGTCTTCAACGAATCGGATATCGTTCTTGCGGGGAGAGATACCGAGACTATAAAGGCTCTCAAGGTAGAGCGGTAGTACGTTCTCAGGTGCGGGTTTGAGGATTACCTGATATTGATAGTATGCCCCAACGCGGAATGGATTTTCGGCGTATCTGCCATCGGTCGGGCGCCGGACGGGTTCTACATAAGCGACTTTCCACGGCTCTGGTCCGAGGCATCGCAAGAACGTTGCAGGGTTGAATGTGCCTGCGCCGACCTCTATATCACAAGGTTGTTGGATAATGCAGCCTTGATCTGCCCAAAATTTTTCTAACGCTAAAATTATTTCTTGAAGAGTCATATCTGTTTTTTGCTTAGCACGCTCCGTTTTGGTAGTGATTGATGCACATTTATTGTAACATATATCGGTTTCTTTAAGCAAAGGATTTTCTGTGGGTACTGGGTTATGGGTTGCGGGTACTGGGTTATAAGTTATAAGTTGTAAGTTATAAGTCGTGGGAGTCGAAATTTCAGAGTTTTTCAGAGTAAAATGAGAAATCTGTAAACTTGGGAAAACGGTATAAATGTAGGTAGGGCATGGGTTCTTAGGGTTTTGGGATGGGTTTGGATTCAGCGGCACTCTGAAATTTTCGGGTGCTTTTCAGTGTCAGGATTGTGGCTTCA
Source organism: Candidatus Poribacteria bacterium (assembly GCA_028820845.1). Lineage (NCBI taxonomy): Bacteria > Candidatus Poribacteria > Candidatus Poribacteria bacterium. The sequence goes on along the minus strand of JAPPII010000054.1, from coordinate 19,913 downwards.
AAGGTTTGCAGGATCGGTGTCGCGCAGGTTTGGACTGCTAAATAAATCGGTCCTCTGTGAAAATACGGATGTGAATACAGTTTTAACTTAACGGTATGTTTTTCAGCAATTCGCCTTAAAAATGTTACACCAGTGTAACATTTTGTGGATAGTGTGTAACTTGAGAGAACCCACTCACCGTAAGGGTTCGTTGGTGTTTAATTTTCTATTATAAAAAAAATAATTTGGCGAAAAGTGTAACATTTTTGAGTTAGCGGTCAGCGGTCAGCAATCAGTCAGAAACTTCTGGAGTCGCTGAAAATGTTGTGTCGGTTTCCGTGCCAGCATTTTGTAGTTTGATACAATATTCACCTCTTTGAAAAATCTTATGATATATTATACTCTATTTGCTAACTGATGTCAAGTGAAAAATGGGTTATGAGTTGTGGGTTATGGGTTGTCTGAATCAGGATTTACTGGATTTTAGGATAATTAGCGTCTGTCTCGTATGATGAAAGGTTTTGGTGAGAGAGTGTGGGAGAGTCAGTCTGGTTCTTCAGAAATCGCCAGATGTAATATATCCTCTTTCTCAAAGTAGACCATCTTTGTTTTATTCAAGGGTGTATCTCCCTGTCCGAATTAAGAACGACCAGTCGGGTTCGTCCTCTGGATTGCTGAGAGTGCCGTGGGCGTTGTGCGTCATGCCAATCCTTCATTAAAGTGCATCGAACTCCTCTGGGGTTAAACCAGCATGACGCACGATGGCACGCAGCGTCCCAATGCGAATTTCACGATGATGTGGAACCATTACCGTCCGAACCTCACCATCACTTTCACGGACAAACTTCACGTGACTGCCGCGTTGATGCCTGATAGAAAACCCGGCTTTTTCCAGTTTACGTTTAATCTGACGATACGGAAGGGGTTTCATCGGTATTGATGTTAACCTCAAATTTTCGGAGCTTCGGCATCACGGTGGGTCGCGGCGGTTCAAAGTAGAGTTCCAACGCCTCTGCGAGATTCTGTATCGCCTCGTCTTCGCTTTTACCCTGGCTTGCGACATCTACCTCTAAGCATTGTGCTACAAACCATTCATCTTCTTGCGATATGCTTGCCGTAAAAGTTTGCATTTTCATGATTTATCTCCTGTATTTATGAGAGCCCTTTGGAAACTTGCAACTTCAGTCTTCAACTCAACCTTTCAACAATGACCAATCCGGCTCGTCTTCTGGGTTGCCGAGGGGACCGTGGGCGTTGCGGACGATGCGGCGTTGTGCGTCGTACCAATCTGTGTAACTCGTCGCGGGTTGGAGTGTGTCGTTTCGTGCGTCCATCAAATCAGAGAGGGTGGTTTCCATTTCGTCTGATAATGGTTTGGCTTCGGGGTTGTCAATCAGATTATTCATTTGCAAAGGGTCTGCTTCTACGTCGTATAACATCCGTTTGCCGTCGAGCCAACGGGCGTAACTGTGCGTCTTTGTGCGGACCCCGCGCCACTCGTTACCATCAACGAGATAGTCGTAGGTTGAACCGAAGTTCATTGTTAAGACGGCATCTTGTTCAAAGGGGTCGGTTTCGCCACGCCAAGCTGCGGACAAATCATAGCCTTCAACGGTTCGGGGTGGTTGAATACTGCATAGACCACACAACGAGGGGAACAGATCGACGGGAGATGTGAGCGTGTCACAGGTGCGGTTGCCCTCAAAAACGCCGGGGAGGCGCATAATGAGTGGGACTTTAATGGATTCTTCGTAAGGTTCCCGTTTCGCCCAGAAATTGATGCCTTGTGCGCCGCCTTGTGTGCCGTGATCGGATCCGAAGATGAGGAGTGTGTTTTCAGCGCGTCCGGTTCTTTCGAGATACGCCATCAGTTCACCGAGCATATCGTCTACCGTTAGTGTCATGGCGAGATAGTGTCGGTAGATTCTTAGGGATTCTGCTTTAACGGAATCAGGGACGTTTTCCGGTAATTGGAGTTCTGCAGGCAGCCGGTCATAGTATTCCTGGGGTGCGAACTCGTAAGGTGTGGAATGTGCTTGATGCGGAGAAATAAACAGACAGAAGGGAGTGTCGTCTTCTACGTCGTCCATAAACTGAAAGGCGTATCGGTTCAAGGCATCGGTTTCGTAGCCTTCCCATTTTTCGTTCCGCCAGTCGTCGAGGTTTACAGTGCCGTTGAAATAGTCGGTGTGGAAGTTGTAACCGCGCCAGTGTTGGAAACCGAGGCGGTCGCGTCCTTCGGGGACGTAGTCGCGTCCGCCGATTTCTGGGAACGAACCCGTGTGGAGATGCCATTTGCCGACCCATGCCGTCCGATAGCCGTTTCGGTTGAAAACGTCGCCGAGTCCGATTTCATCGTGCCGGGTTCTGACGAAGTTTATGAGATGACCGGTCGTCTGTGGGTGTCGCCCGGTGAGTAGCATGGAGCGATAGGGGGTGCAGACGGGTGCGGTGGCAATTGCGTTTGAAAAAACGGTACCTTCTTGTGCGAGGCGATTGATGTGCGGTGTTTCGATCTGTGTGTCGCCGTACACGGATAGTGAACACGCGCGAATCTGATCAGCGAGGAGATAAACGATATTTGGTTTGTCTGTCATATTTGCTGTCCCTTCAAAACCGGATTAACGTCGATGAAGTTCAATAGTTCCGGTTGAAAATGAGATATTGACATCAAAATGCCTGAGAAAATTCAAACCTAATAGTCCTTCTATTATTGAACCGTCTGGTAAATCGTGACACACAACATCAATATTCTCAACCGTTTCACCAATTGCTGTCAGTTTACGCACAGTGATACGGTTTGCCAAAACAATTCCGTTAGCGGTCATCATCTGTTCATTTGGATTTGAAAGATCATATCCCAAATCCATAGCGACTTCTGTTGGAATCATGGTAGTTGAAGCGCCCGTATCCAATGCTACAAGTATATCACGAGTCGTATCGGCGTTGATGCTACCGACTTTAAGGCGAAGATAGATTGATTTAGCTGCAGGGTTAAAGGAGATATGTCCCATTACAATAGGTAGCCCATACCTTGGGGTAATTTGCTTGTACAGTGTATTGCTGCGCTACCTTTGTAACGTGATGAGACTTTGTAAACATCAGCACGAGAAGGACTATGGACAAGGACACACCCCGACAGCAGTTCAGTATTCTCGCTATATTCACAATCAACGATGAAGAGCCATTCATCGGGATATTTCTGCTCCATCTCTTCAAGGGTAAGCCGTTCGCTTGTCATTTTTTGGTGATCCTTTTAAGAGGATTTTAATGAGTTGATTTATATCTATTATAGCATAATGACTTCTGTTTTAGCAAGGGTGTCAAAACAAGATTCAGAGCCATTCAATTGTCGGTTTTTTTAGGCATTTCCGCGTGGGGATCGCGAGCACAGCTCGCTCTTACAGCGAAGAGTGCTTCGGCAGAAAATCAAAATTATTGGAGAATTGAATGCCTCTAAACAAGATTTCTAACCTTTCTGTAACCACGGCTCTAAAACTGTAGCCCCATACTCACCCGATGTGTCTGTTGTAGGCGGCCAAAGTCGGCGTAGGCGTAATCAAGGGAGAGGACTCTTTTGCCGAGGTTGAGATGGATGCCTAAGCCGAGGGTGAGACCCTCTTCGTCGTCTGTGCGGTCTTCTCCGAGTCGGAATTTGTAACCCCCACGAATTGCTGCCATTTTCCTGTACCAGTACTCCATGCCGATGTTCAACCGCTCACTGTTGTCGTTGGGATGGTTGCCATCGAGCGCAAGGGTGAGGAGGTTGTCACCGGTATCAATAATATCGTAGGCGATGCCGAGCCTGAAGTTAGAGGGCAGCGGAAACTCGATAGTTTCCAACGCCGCTTTCCGCGCTGGGTTTGTTGTGTCTGGGAACGGACGGTAGTCGGCAATCCGTGGGTCGCCTGCGACTTCAGCACCGCTTTCCAGATCGGGACCGCTGAAGCGCATCTCCGGTCCAAAGTTTGAGAAACACATCCCGATACGTAGACTTCGCCAGCCGGTATGGTATAGCGTGCCGACATCAATGGCGACCCCTCTGGCACTTTCCCGATGGATCTGTTGGTGGATGTATTTGGCGTTGATACCGACAGAGAGTTTGGCTCCGGATTCCGTTGCGTAGAGTTGTCGAGCGAACGCCAGTGAGACTGCGGTATCGTAAGCAGAATACCAGAGACCTGTGCCGTCGGGTTTTGCCAACGTGGTGATTTCCGTCTCAGGCACATTGAGGAATGTAACGCTCGCGCCCAAGGTGCCGATATTTTTTATCGGTGTGGCGAAGGCAAGGTAGTTGTAGCGGAGGTCGGCGAGCCAGATTGTGTGCGTGTCTGAGAAGCTGATTTTGTCGAGTTGGCTGATTCCGGCTGGGTTCCAGTAGATGCTGGTTACGTCGTCAGCAAGTCCTCCGAATGCGCCGCCGAGACTGTCTACCCGTGCGCCGGGACCGATTTTTAGGAACTGTGCACCGGCTGTGCCGACATTGGTTGTGGCATAACCGGGAACAGCCGATACTAAAAGAAGTGTGAATAAGAACGTATAAGTTATGTATCGCATTGGGTTCTCCGTTTATCGAATGATGGCGAATCTGCCGATTTTGTTACCGACGACGGTGTCACTTTCGTCTCGGGCTTCAACATGATAGATATATACACCGCCTGCGAGTGCTTGATTGTAGCGATTGAGGAGTTCAAAAGATGCTGTTCCGCCTTTGTCGCCTTGTGCCAAGCGTTCGTCTGGATTGAAGGGAGCAATGCTTTCATGCTCAATCTCTCGTACCAATTCGCCTACCAATGTGTAGATCCGAATCGTGCAGCGCGGTGGCAGATGTGTAAAGAAAATCTTGTCCGTTCCTTCCGCGAGGACCGCCCTGTTCGTGACGAAATAGGGATTTGGGACGACCCGGATTTTACCGAGATCCGCCTCGATGTCTTCAGGAGATAGGGTCTCCCCTTTCGTATTCAGAAGAAATTGGTCGCCGTCCCGGGGTGCACTGGTACCTCCCATTTCAACGGTGAATATATCGCCTGCAGAGATTTCAGCGTTCGGGTCTCTTATAAAGACGTATCCCCCGCGAATGTAAATCCGGAAGAATCCTGGCGTTTCAGCTGGGACGTATTCATCGCGCCAGCCTGTGCCCGTTAGAATGGCGTATCCCTCGGCGCGTTGGTCGTTGAATTGAATTTCTTCGCCTGTGTTTTCGTCCACTACCTTGACGTGTGTATCGTCAACAAACGTAATCGAGTAGGTGTGGGGACGATAATAGGTTGCCCAAAAGACGTTCGGCCAGGTGTTCTCACCAAAGCCGGGGGATTGGATATCTACTGACCAATCTGTTACTGAGCCTGCTGTCAGTTTAACGTCGTTAATCGGATTTTCGTCTGGATGTCCGTAGGACACGTCAACCCCTGTTATTTTCAAGACGACCCCATCGAACATCGGGGAAAGAATTTCAACGGCTGCTTGATGGAGGGGGTCGTACCAGTCAAAGGATTGTTTCTCGACGACAGTTTGATTTGTCGAGGTGTTGACAATCTCATAGGCAGGCGGTTGATAACCGGGTCCGGTAATGTATGCGCCGGGCCCTGTCTGTTTCGCGCCGTACCAGACGATTTTATATTGGTCTCCTGTGATTTTATTGGGTGCGAGTACCATCGGTTCAATAGTAACACTCCCTTGCCCTTGCTGTTCTATATCAGCAGTCGGTTCTCGGTATCCAGCAGGTTGTGCGCGCGGTACAACGTGGACCATCGTCTCAATCTGACTGCTCTCCATGGCGATGAGTCCTGCTTTAGGATTGCCTGTATCGTAAGAAGTGACGGCGTAGGTGTATTCGAGTCCGTTCGTTAAGCCTGAGTCGGTATAGAAATTCTTGATGCCTGCGTCTTCACCGAGTGCTTGTGAAGGCGTGGAAACGACGCGGAAGATGTCGCCAGCGACGGGTGGTCCTGAGGGCCCGTCAGTGATTGTTACATAAAGCCCGCCAAAATACATCAGTGCCCCGGACTGGTATGTGCCATCCGGATAGGGTGTAAACGTGTCAGGATCTTGAATAATGGCATAGCCGCCGCCACTTCCTGGGAACGCCGGATTATACTCCATAACTTCCCATAGTGTGGTATTGACGATTTCAAAACTGGTGCTGGAGTTGAATTTAATGATGTAAACCGCACTTTTGAAGAAATCGGCAAAGAACGGTTCGTCGCCCATATTTTCGATGGTGGCATCTGACTGCTTACCGACGTGTGAGACTGTGAAAAAATTACCGGTGGCACTCGGTTTATCGAATTCCATCAGCATTGTCCAGTCTTCGACGGGGTTGCCAGTGGCTTCATCATAAGCGACATCACGCCTGTAGACTCGATACCCTTCAAAGATTTTCTCGGGGTCGGTCGCGTCAACATATTCTTCGATGCTTTTGCTGGCACCTGCATCAACCCAACGTCCTTCGCTGTCCCAGACGAGGGTTACTTGTCCGTCTGCTGGATACGCGGTTACCAGCGGGGAAGGGGGCGGTGCGGGTGCGACGTAGCCGTCATCATAGAGTTTCTGTGCCCAATCGGCAGATGCTTGTAGCCCTGCGAGTCCTTCACCGATTGCTACGGCGATGATAATGTTGAAGGTGTCCCCAGGGGCAAAGGATTCGACGGGTCCGTACGATTGGATGAAGCGTTGGTCGTCATAGTTTGCAGGGAGGGGTTCAACACCCGGCGTGCTAATAAGTGCGTACATCTCAGCATCGGTTGAGGGGTCTGTGGAGATTGTAATCCGTTTATGTGCGGTGAAAGGGATTTTTATGCCGGGATCCGCTGGATGCTCTCCGATGTATGCGTCCAAGACTCGTAAGCCGATGTAGCCGGGTGCGGAGGCGTTGGAAAACCCGTAAGAGAGATAGCGGTTGGGATGGTCTACTGGATTGAGGGCATCCGGCGTTTGATCCAGAGCGACGAAATCATCAGCGGAGTAACTTGCTGTGCCTGTTTCGTTACTGGAGATGTCAACGTCATAGCGGAACGCCATAAATAGGTCTTCGAGGGTATCGCTGCCGACGTTTGTGACCTTATACTCAAGAATGAAGAAATCGTAGAGGGGCGCGTAACTCCATTGGAACCCATTGACTTCAATTTCTAATCCGAGAATCGTGCCTTTATTTGCGTCGGGATTCATATCAGAGCATTTAAAGAAAATAGATTGACTTGTTGGTGTCCCTTTTGTGGTCATCCCGGGCTTGTCTGAAACGACTTCCGGTACATCATCGGTGGGCCAAATTTCGCTTTGTCTGCCATCTGCTTCAGAAACGGCGACTTCACCGCCTTTTTTCGCACCGATCCAGATGTCGCCTTCAAAGATGTAGGAATCGTTTGTTCCCGCGGGCCACCATCCCGAAGGGTTGGCGGTTGGGTTACTGGGATACCCGACGACTCCGGTATTAAAGATAGCAGACGATAAATTGCCTACATCGAGTGCTTTCCAATCCACTTGTGCACTTGCCGATAGGGTGGCGAGTGTGAGAATTGTGGATAGAAATAGTGTATATCGTAATAATTTCATAAATTTCTCCTATGAATATTTATAATTTTCACTCTTGGGTTTCTGTAATTTCATAAACCCGATAACGTTGCATTTTTCCGTTTCCGATGTCCACTTCACCTTCAGTGAACAGCGGATAATTATAATCTGTGTCTTTGACAGAAAAGAGATATGGAATCGCGCCTGCTTCACGTGCTATTTCAGCTTGCTTCTCGAAATCGCGGGGCTCTTTCATGTGTTTGTTATAAATCTGATACGTTGATCGATCAGCGTAATACATCAAATCGAAATGTGCCCCGACGCGTTCATCGTCAAGAAAGAAGCAGGCATTTTTGGGTATCTCGCCTTGAAGGCGTTGACCGCTTGTTTCGTATAAAGGCACCTTATAATTCCGTTCTGTGACCTTGTATGCGGCATACACGTAATGCCCTGCGTAGAACAGTGCGATTATCAGAGCCACTGTGCGAAGCCCAAGCCATATCCACCTTTGTAAATTGTGCGCTCGGATTAACATATACACACCCGCGAAAATTGCCAATAGCACGCCAAATCCAATCAGCTGCTCAACAATCCAGAAATTTGTCTCAATAAAGGGAGCGATTTTTTTCAGTCCATCGAATTGGTCTCGCCCCTTGACCAAAGTTCGTCCGCCAGAGATGATCGTAATTGCAAACATCCCTGCCGTCCAGATAGCGGTATAAATCCAATCCTTTCGTTGCCATGCTCGACTGATAACGGCTGCCAAACAAATCAACAACGGTGGTACGGCAATCATGGTTGCCGACGGTGTTTTCGTCTCTGCGAGTGTGTGCGGAACGATGACCCCGATACCCCATGCTAAAACGAACAGTTCGGCTAAGTTCCAGTGTCTGAACAGTACCACTAATAGACACAGAACCGCAGCGACGAGTGCTGCGTAAAATAGCGGATAGAACAGTGGCATATAGTCAAACAAGGGTCGATCCCAGCTTGCCCCCCAACTTTCTACATCGGTGTTCAGATGGTCAAGAACGCGTTTGTGTTCCCATAAGAACTCTTTGCGATAGTAGATTAAGCAATAGATAACCCAAGGGGCGACTGTCGCGATTGCTGCCAAAAGTTGGACACCGATGTCCCTGAGGCGAATCTTTGCTTCGGTTTTCTCGCTTTGTATAGTGGTATCCGATGGGTGTTTCTGACGATAAATCTGTTTCCCTCGCGCGACACACCAGACGACAAGGGCGATGCCGAAAGTGATGAGTGCCAGATAACTTTTAGATAGATAGGCGATCCCCATCGTAACGCCTGATAAAATATAATTCCTCCGTTTTCCAGTGCGAATGGCTCGGAGTAGGAACCAACATGAGACCTGTACCCAAAGTAGCAAGGCGATGTCAATATGATCTGAATAGCGATAGCCGTGAACAGATTCAAAGAGAAACGGGTTGAATGCATTCAGAAATGCAGCGATAAGTCCCGTTCGTTTGTCAAAAAGGTCTGCGGCGATTCGAAATGTCAACCACGTTGTCACAACGAGGCTAATTGCGGACGGCAGCCGAAGCGCGAATGTGTTGATACCGAAAACGAGATGTGAGAGCCAGATGCTCCACATGGCAACAGGCGGTTTATGGAGCCATATATGGTTCTCACCCCACCCTTTGTAGTTATAAGGGAGCCACGGTTGATCGTAGAGCGTGAATTTGAGTGGATGTTTCGTCAAATTCCGAGCGACGACGGCGTGAAACCCTTCGTCCCAATAGGTAATCCCGCTATGTCCGACGTTCCGCAATACCAGAGCACCAGAGGCAATTAGGATACAGATTAGGATGATTTTTATGAGTACAGATTCGTTTTTGAAATATGCTCCCGCAAAATTCATTTGGATCGGTTTTTAAAGGGATCGTAAATTCATGTATTTTCGTTGTTTTGTAGTAGCAATTGAGAATGGTTTCCATCAGCAGTTATAGATTCAATGTATGGCGTAAAGCTGCGTCAATTTTCTCCGTTGGAATCGAACCGATGACACGCTCAATGGTTGATTCAACAATTGTAGAGAGGTTATCGGTCATCACTACCGAATTCATGATTAATCCAGATTGTTATCCCTCCGGTGTAGAAACTAAAATGGTGACACGGCTTGGATGATTTGCGCGGGACATGTTACTGGTAATCATTGCGACAATCAGTTGGGATAAACCAGTTTGAAGATTGTCTGCTTGAACGATTAATCCGGGCCGTAGTGTGGCTGTGCGCAAATTAGAATCCGGAAAACGTGATAAAATAATATCACCGCGTTTGTAATTTGGCTTTTTCCTCATCATAGTTGTCATAGACACTCATCTCAGGACTTTCCCAATCTTCAGCAAAGGAGGCGAGGCGTGCCCGCATTTCTGCTGCTTGCGCTTCATCAATACCTCGTTCCCGCAAATCTATATTTCCCGTCGTTTTAAGGATAACAGTTGGTTCGATGTGTACACGAACAGCACCAAAACCTGCTTTTTGGATATCCAGTAACGCGGAACCAATCGCGGATTCCAACGAAAATGCCTCACGATGAAAATGAATTTGAGGAATCCCTTCAAGAGTGGTAATCGTTCCATCATCAAAGATGCTGTAAAGCCTGTCGGCTTCTTCTTCATTGGGGGCAGTTGTTAAGATAAGTGTAAATTCGTGTGCTTTCATAATCAGTTCCTCGCGTAGTTGTAGACTACAGCCCGGATTCATTAATCTTATTATAGATGTCGGTGCCCATGGTGACCAATTTCTCTCGGATTTCGTCCCAGGTGTCTCGGTCGTTTTTGCCTTTGTCAAGAACACGAAAGTGGACTCTTATCTGGTTAGGTGAATCATTATATTCATAATCGTAATCTGATTCTGGGAATAATGCCATAACCTTGTCTCTGCGTTCCGAGGAATTGAAGTACAATCGAATATAACACCGCTGGTTTCTAAGAAAAAGACCCACTGATACACTGCGAGTAGACTTTGTGATCCAACCGTCATTACTGATAGGAACAGGTTTTCCAACAAATAATTTACCCATCTCACCATCGCGAATCGGCTGCCAGAATTCGCTATATTCAATATCAGGTGTCGGTCCGATTTGGATATCTATTGCGGGCCGAGCGACGTGATGAAAAAAGAACTCTTTGTGTGAGTTGACTTGTGCTTGAATGGGATACCCGTTGATACTGCTATCTTCATTGCGTCGGTTACATGTAACAATCATGAGATCTTCAAAACTTTCAGCTACCAATGCGGCTATAGTAGCATTTCGTGATCGCGCGTAAGCCTCGAGTCTTCCCCAATGATCCCAATTTGCTTCACCAAACTGGTTTTCTACCACCAGGACCTCATCTACCCCAACAGCGATAATGTCTGCCCTACGCCTATTAACGTTAAATTCTGTCTCTACTTCTTCAAACTCTCCAATCTTGAGGGCATCGAGATTATCAGCAAGATCCGCTGAAAATTCTTCTTCTCGACTGTATATGTTTGATAACGGTATCGTTTTTTGGCGTTTCATTTGTTCGTTTGTTCGTTAAGATTACTCCTTACGTGAGTTCGGTTATTCGCAAAAATAGGGAAAATGGACACGCGCATCCCGGAGAAGGCACAGACTAACAGTCTATGCTACAAGGAAATTCCTTAAATACCTTCAATTGTTTTGGACATGGTTATCGCTCCTTGCTCATTATTTTTTCAACCATTTTGGCGAAAGTATTGTAATAGGGATCTTAACGCTTTATTAACGGCTCCTTCGTTTGGGAAAGCAGCGGCAACATCTGAATCAAGACGAACAGTGTTTGTTTCATCGGCATTTTGTCTCCGCGCGCCTCTGTTCCAAATGTATTTGTCAACTGCCCGGACAGAGAGCTCCTCGCGTTCACAGGCTGCTTCTAAGAGAAGAAGGGACTCAATATCTGAAACATTTCGGTTTAGAATATCGGATAAGAATCTAACGATGTGCACATCCGGTTTTGTCGTATCCGCGCCGAAGAGCATTCGGAGGTACTGAAAACCGGCAAGTTTAAAATACTTGATATTCAGTCCATAGCACTCCTGAGGCTTGGCTTGGATTGCCCATTGTTTAAGAACATCTTCTTCCGAAACCTTTGGAGACCCCTCTACAATTTGGCAGACGAACTTTACCACTTCCTGAAGCATTTTTGGTTTGACCTTGGAATTGTGGTTAAGCTCACTAATCATGAAAGCGTCAGGCGTTGGGTAGCTTGCCATGAGATTTGCTAAACTGTTGATCTTTTGTATATCAGGATGTTTGTTCCTGAAATTTTTCAGTCTAGGAATTACGAATCTATCGTAACTTTTGCGAAGCGACAGAACACAGTCGATTACCTTAATAGCAGTAGGTTGGGAATTTACCAAATCTTCGGGATTTGGAAGATCCGATGCAAACTTTGCTATCTCAGTTGCTATAGCGTCAATATCAGCCTCTGTAATGTTGATTTTTCTCATTACCTCCGCTCCTCAATAATTGTTTGTGAGACAGGTTTCCCTTTGACCTCAATGAGTTGGCGTTCAATCGCGTCGGTGACAGAAGGGTTCTTCACTTCTTTAACTAAGCCTTTCGACAGCAGAGCTTGGTGAAATACTTCCAGTTTATCGGCTTCGTCTTGGTCTTTCAGTAGTTTCCGTAAGTGATGCTGATCAGTAGGGCTTAACGTTTTTATGGCTTCTGCGATTTCTTGCATCCGCATTGTTTGAATCCTTTTAAAAGGGTTCCTATTTTTCAATGATGCCCGGTGCGGTTGGGAAACCGCACCTACCCGGGCCGGGGTGTCCAGTATGGTTAATGCGACATAAACCTTTAGAGATGGTATTATTCAACTAAAAATCCAAACTTACCCCCATCATAATCAACCTCGGGGAGCTCCATGACAGTGGGTGTGAATGCTTCTGACTGGTGAGCGGAATGCCGTAACGGTCGTAGGTCACCGCATCGAGAAGATCGTCGAGATTTTTTGTGTTGAAGATGTTGCGGATGTCCGCAAAGAAGGTATAGGTCAACCCACCAATCCGACTCCGTTTGCTAAAGAGCGCGTCAACGTTATAGGTTGGCGGATAACGCTTTGAATTGATGTCGGGTTTGACGGGTGCTCTCGGATTGGGGGTATAGGGCAAACCGCTGGCATACCGACCCACAAAGTTGACAGAAGAATCAAAGGGCAGTTGGACATCCAGCAAGGCAGAAAGAATATGACGCTGGTCCCACGCTAACGGATGGCTTTCTGTTACATCGGGCTGTTGCCGGTAGTAGGTGAGGTAGCCCAAATTTCGACTGGAGCCTTTCCCTTTCGCGACAGAATAGGTGTAACTTAGCAGTCCCGAAACCCGATTTTCTGCTGTGCGCCACTTGCGAATCGTGAGTTCAAATCCTTGAACCCGCCCGTAGATACCGTGGAGCCTGTCGTTGAATTCACCGTTAAGGAAGTAGCTATAATCGTTGGTGATGTCAACGTGTACACTGTTGACGAGTCTGTCAATGTCCTTGGTGAATCCGGTGATGTCTATCGTTAAATCGTCAGTGAATTGTCGGATTATTCCAACTTCATAGGCGATGGTCTTCTCTGGATTCAGGTCGGGGTTGCCCCTTCTTCGGATGGCACCACGCATGTCAAAACTGAGATTTTCGTAGAGGTCATCGCCTCGTGGAATTTGATAGTAGTGTCCGTACGTGAAATGCAACTTCGATCTCTCAGTAACGGGAAAGGAGATGCCGAGACGGGGTGCGATCATGTGTTTGGTAGAAGCCTCAACTGGATCTTTGATAATAGGTAGTCCGACTTTGTAAGTGCTTTTGTCCAGTTTGATTGTACCGTCGTCATTCAGTTCGAGTGGATCCAAGGGATCTGCCGGTGAGATACCGTCTGGACTATATAGATCGTATCGCAATCCGGCATTGACAATCATGCCTTCGTATTCCATCTTGTCTTGGACATACATACTTAGGGATTGGGGTTGGACATCGTAGAACTCCATGTAGAGGTTGGAACTTCCGTAATTTGTCGCGCCAAGATTATAGAGTTCATATCCCAAGAATTCGACACCTGTCTGAATCAGGTGATTTGCGGTAAGCTGGCTGGCAAAATCCGCTCTCAATATTGAGGTTGTCGCACTACTGGCCCCCCAAGAGTTGTTATCCCCTGCAACGAAGTAGGTTGTATCGTTGTATGCTTGTTGCGGCGGGTTTCTAATTCTGCCTTCTTCTTGGTTCTGCTCAAACGATTTTTCAGGGTCCCAAGCGTTTTCATCAAACGTTTTATCTAAGGGGTCCCACACTTTTCCGGGTTGATTCGCCTCGGAAGAGCGATGGAATTGCCCAAGCGTCAGTGTATAGAAAGTGCCGGAGTTGATATTGTGCGAAAGGCGGACGGATATATTCCGCGCATCCGATTTTGACTCTGGCACTGCGCTGGGCCAAAAACGTAACGAACCACCATAAGATTGGCTTTCTCCGCGGTTGAAGAGACCGCCTGCGGTGAGTTTAATGCTGGGTGTTACTTCAAACTTCAATTTACCTTGGAAGATATATCCTGTTCCGGTGCTATTCGGCAGAAAGCTATTATTCCGACTTATCTGGCTGGAGGCGGAGAAGGTTAGTCGGTTTCCCCATATTGGTCCGCTGAGTGCGAATTCACCGATATGGCTCGGAGAGAGTTCGTAGTTTTTCGTATCGTTGAACAATCCGCTATATTGTTCCAAATCTACAACGTAGCCGTCTAAGAGGGTGACCTGTCTCTTTTCATAGTCGATAACAGTGCCATCGGCATCTTTGTAGGGTTGGGGTGCCATGATGACTTCGCCCGTCTCCTCATTAACTTGCGGTGCATCCGTTTCGGGATCTATCACGGGTTGCAGCGGATTTTCTGTCCTATCGGCATACACACCGGGGAAGATTTCTGTAAAGACAATCTGGTCATCGCCTTCACGTTCCGCTAACTCCTCAACTGTAACGGGCTGTCCGCGATACGGTGCTTGATAGTCGTAAGGTTGACCGATGAAGATGCCTCTAAAGGGTGAAAGTGCCACGGGACGAAATCCGTTGTCCGGATCCAACCACGGGCCGTATAGAGGGTCGCCGTGATGTGTTCCCCACTGCCCGACTCGGTAGCGGACTCTACCGGAGAATTTACTCGTTCCAACTTTCGTGATAAGGTTAACGATACCGGATTGTGCGTCGCCGTGTTCGGCGTTAAATCCACCCGTGATGACTTCCATTTGTTCGAGGGAGTTCGTACCGATACTCAAACCCAAACTTCTGCCGATTGGATCGTTAATCGGGATACCGTCAATGAGGTATCTAATCTCTGTGGACCTACCGCCGCGAACATGGGTTGAGCCAGTGGAGTTTAGCACTGCCACCCCAGGTAGGGTCTGTAGGATGCCATTGACCGTGTCGCGAGGCATCGCCTCAATATCTTCGGATTCGATGATTCTTGTCGTTTGCGTAACGTCCCGCTTGATTAGCGGTTTGACGGCTGTTACTGTTATCCCTTCGAGTGTGACAACTTCGGAGGTCTTCAAAGCGAAGTTTAGAGTTGTGGTGAGTCCAGCGAGTACTTTCGCACCCTCCACGGTCTCAGGTCCGTAATCTGTTAATTCCGCTTTTATGTCATAATCGCCGGGTGGGATGTTGGTCATCACGTAGTAGCCTGCATCATTTGTTGTTGCAGTGCTGCTTGTTCCGACGAGTGTTACAGTGACGTTCGCGAGTGGTTCATTTGTTGCTTCAGTGGTGATTACACCCGCAATCTTTCCGGTGATCGCAGCGTGAACGTCGAAGGAAACTGCTGTTATAACATAGATGGCAGCGATTAAAAGGGCGGCTATTTTGGTGAACTTTACAGTTCTCCAGGATTTACCACTGAAAGTCTGCAACGGGTTATATTTTTTCAATTTTATGACTCCTTATGAATAGTGATATGTTCTGAGTGTTTGGCGAATGTTGTTTGAATGCCTACAAAACATTCTCAATAAACTTGAGACTTTTCAAGTTCCGTTCGGTATGGTATTCAATGAAGCTTCCAAGTAGGCGTTTCAGTTCTTGATGGTTTCGGGTAGAGGCGCGGATCCGATTGAACCGTTCCCACTCGGATTTCCGAAGCATCCTTAGCAGTTCACGACTGCCGGGTGCGATTGTAAAGGCGGCACCGTCTCGATTTTCACAACCGTTGCAAAGCACACCCCCGTAGCGGATGCTAAAGGCGATGCCGAACGGACTTGTTGTTTTACTTTTTCGATCAGTAGATGTGCCTTTTACATCTGAGCCGCAATGAACACACCGCGCGAGTTCAGGTCCGTAGCCTGCGCAGTCCAGAAATTTGATTTCAAATCCTCTTGCGAGCAAGGGGATGTCATCAGCATGGACCAGAAATTGAAAGGTAGATCGGAGGAGATCGAAGATTTCAGGGCTGGCGATACCTTCTGAAGCACTGCTGTCTACGAGTTCGGCGAAATAGCATCCGTAGGTGATGCGTGTGAAGTCAGAATGGATCGCGTCAAATCCGTCGAGGAGATTGAAGTCGGTGATATTTTGCAATTCTCGATTTTCGCGATGTTGAAAGAGGAGCGTTCCGTACTTAAGGAGTTCTAAGCTGCCGCCGAGACGGCTTTTTGGGCTTTTTATACCATAAGCAACCGCTTTGACCTTCCCGAAATCCGGTGTGTAGAAGGTAATGATTTTATGGAATTCCTGAAGGGGCAAGGTGCGAATGACAATCGCTTCTGTCTTTTGGGCTGCCATGGTTTTAGGTATAAATGCGTTGTCTGTGAAGGGATAGAATCGGGGCGAGAGGATTTGAACCTCCGACCTCCTGCTCCCGAAGCAGGCGCGCTAGCCGGGCTGCGCTACGCCCCGTTCTTATGCTTAATTATACCTTTCTTATCGAGAGTTGTCAAATTAATTTTGATTTGCACAACCTAACAGGTTATGCTACAAAGATGTCCACTTATTTATTGGTCAGGACTTACGCAAAATTGCGTTGAAACATCCGTCTTCAGACAGCAAAGACACTCACTTTCATAGGATCGGTGCGGTTAGAAACCGCACCTACCGGTGAAGTACTTAAGTCCTATTGGTTTTACCATAATGTTTAAGAGCCGTTACCATTATTGCTGTTTGGGACTTTGATGTGGATTCTTTGGATGCGCCGTTCATCCGCCTCAAGTATAGTAAAGCGGATCCCTCGGTATGTAAATTGAGTGTCTTGTTCTGGGACGCGTCCGAGGTGATCTACAATGAACCCGCCGATCGTATCAATATTTTCTGCTTCAAGTTCTGTGCCGAGTCTTTCGTTTAATTCGATAAGATTCAGGCGTGCATCAACAGAATAGGTGTTGGTATCCATCTGGACGTAGGCATCTTCTTCGTCGATTTCGTCTTCGTCGTGAATTTCACCGACAATTTCTTCGATGATATTTTCTAATGTCACGATCCCAGCGGTGCCGCCGTATTCATCTACAACAATAGCGATATGCTGTTTATGTGCGCGAAGTTCTCGAAAGAGTTCAGAAATACTCTTGCTTTCCGGTGTGAAGAAAGGCGTTCGACCGACGATAAGTTCTCTGAGATTGATGGGTTTGCCTTTCTCCCAGCAATCGAGCATATCTTTAACGTGCAAAATTCCGATAATTCGGTCGATGGTTTCTTCGTAAATGGGGATACGGGTATGTCGGCATGTGATGGTTGTTTGTAGAACTTCGTCCCCCGGTGTCGTGACTTCAAGGCAGACCATGTCGGTTCGCGCGACCATAATCTCTCGTGCGACTTTGTCGGGTAGATCTAAAATTCGGGCAATCATTTCCCGATCGTCGGGTTCTAAGATTTCTTGGCTGTCGGCAACGTTATCAAGTGCTTCTAAGACCTCTGGGGCTACAAGGCTGTCTTGTGCGGAGGTGACCTTACCTCCGAAGACGCGAACGAGGAGATTCGCGACGAAATTCAGTGGGATTAGCACCAGAAATCCGCCCCAATAGACAGCTCGGAGCACGCTGAGTGCTTGAATTGTTGCATCGCCCGTGCTGCCCTGTACGTAATTTTTCGGGAACAGTTCAGTAAAGATAACCAAGCAGACGGCAGCAAGTGCGGCGTTTGCCGCTGGATATTTCCAGAACGTCATAAACACCATGACGCTAACCACTATCAGAATCGTTTTTGCGGTGATAATAGTGAGCGAATAGCGGCGTGGGTTATGCAGTAGTGAGGTGAGGACTTCGTAACGTTTTCCACCTTCCTCAGCGAATTTGAGGATATCGTTCCGCGTTAACCGAGCGAGCAACGCCTCGGCGGCTGAAAACAGCGCGTTGAGAATTAAAAGTATACTTAAGCTAACGAGTTTGATGACAAGGTGTAGGTCGTCCAAACGTAAGATCACACCCCCTGTAGACGTGTCGATTTTGCAGATATCAAGAGCCTACTACGGACAATAGTGCTTAGGTTCCTCCAGTAGGGAAAAAATGGCTTTCTGTTTCTCAAACATAATTGTAGCATCTTTTGGTGTTTGATGGTCGTATCCGAGCAGATGTAGCATGCCGTGTACTGCGAGAAGTGCTGCTTCGGTTTCAAGGTTACCGCAAGTTGGAGCGAGAGCATCCTTTGTTGTGGCTTGTCGCGCTGCGGTTTCAAGGGATATAACGAGGTCTCCGAGTAGGTTTGGATTCAGGTTACCATCTTCACCCTCGCGCATTGCGAACGCCAGTACGTCCGTTGGTGCATCAATACCGCGGTAATCTCGGTTGAGCCGTCTTATATCGGCATCGTCAGTCAAGAGGACACTGACTTCGCAGGCTTCTGCGCCATGTGCCTTTAGAGCCGCATGCACTGCATTGTGAATGATTTCCACATCGAAAGTGGTATTGCGACTCGTGTTTGTAATGCCAATCAAAACGGCTATCCTTCTTTGCTGGACATATCTGACGGGTTTGCGCCGTTCCCTCTTATGTTTTGTGGAGATGCTTGCTCATAAGCCTCAACGATCCGTTGGACTAATTCATGCCGTACCACATCAACTTTTGAGAAATAGATAAACTCGATGCCTTTGATTTGGGAGAGCACTTCCTGCGCGTCTGCGAGTCCTGAGACCTTATGTGTTGGCAGGTCTGTCTGTGTAATGTCGCCGGTGACCACGGCTTTTGAATCAAAACCGAGGCGTGTGAGGAACATTTTCATCTGTTCGATGGTCGCATTTTGTGCTTCATCTAAAACGACGAACGAGTTGTTGAGGGTCCTGCCTCGCATAAAGGCAATAGGTGCGACCTCAATAACATTCCGCTCAATATATTGGTCGAGCGTCTCTGGTGGCATCATATCGTAAAGGGCATCATATAAGGGACGCAAGTATGGATGCACCTTTTCGGCGATATCGCCGGGTAAAAATCCGAGTTTCTCACCGGCTTCAACGGCGGGTCGCGTTAAGATAATACGACTCACCTGTCCGCTTTTGAGAGCGGAGACAGCCATTGCCATAGCGAGATAAGTTTTTCCTGTTCCTGCGGGTCCGATACCGAAAACAAGGTCGTTGTGTTTAATCGCTTCAACGTACCTTTTCTGACCAATTGTTTTGGGACGAATGACCCCGCGTTTTGAGAATACCGGAATCGACTCAGCGCCGGTTTCACCTAAGTTGCCTTGTTCACCAGCACCCGATGCGCGGATAACATAATTGACATCGGTTGTCTGAATGCGTTCTCCTTTCCGGATGCGGTGAAGTAGTGATTCGAGAACCGTCGTCACACGTTTGACCTCTGTGACGTTTTCACCAATGACAGCAATGCTGTCACTTTTCAAAACAACGCGTACATCAAATTCATCTTCAATGATTTTTAGGAAGGCATCGCTCTGTCCGAAGAGGGCTTGCACTTCAGCGTTGCTCTGTATGGGAACACCCTTCAATGCTTGTTTTTGCAATCGGATTCTAATCCTCCGTTTGATATAAGAAACTTATAGGTTCCTAACAGGATACTCCATTTAACTTACCACAAGTAAAAATAAAAGTCAAATTTCAGGCGTTACACCCGTTTTGGTCGCTTTCTGGCTGCGTCGTTGTTAGGCGCGTGCTGGAGGCGTTATTTTCTCTAAGCCGTTGAATTACTTTTATTTTACAACGTTTTAGAACAAAAGTCAAGTGATTTTTTATTCTCGTCCGTAGAATTTCACTTCACGGATCGATGCGCCTTTGAGATCAATTTGCATGACTCCCTTTTGTTTCTGCCTGTCCCACTGCTGTTGCAGCCTCTCAATCGCTTCTGGACTTGCCTCGCCTGATTTGAGCGCATCCGTCATTTCTTTCATATTCGCTTCACTATATACCTCAACGTTTTCCTTGTCTTCTAATGCATAAGCCGTTAGCCGTAAATAGGTAGTGTTTACATTGTGTAAGTTATTGACATTTTTGTTAGGTTTTGGT
>JAPPII010000053.1 GCA_028820845.1 Candidatus Poribacteria bacterium | reverse complement strand
TTTATTTATCAAGGTCCACGGCACTTTTCGTGTGTCCAAAAATACTTATTGCGTATAGTTATTTTAGGGCAAATTAAAAAATAATGGCAGGTAGGACTATTTAATTTTCGACAAAATTAAATAATTGATCTCAGTATGCCATTATTGAAGTAACCTTACCGATGTGTAATGTAGGGGTTTTCTGCGGTGTCCGGTATGGGCGCAAGTCTCCTGGTAAGGGGATTTAGGGGGTTTCGGATTTAAGGGGTTTTATCGCACGCATATTGGCGTTGTCAGCGAAAGGTTGGTATATTTGCTTAAGATTTATTCATATTTAATGCTGCCATAGACCTGAGATTCAATAGTGGTGTCATCACACCACCAGCAGCGGGGAGGACAACGCCAGTGTCGTAGAGTTTCATCGCAGAAATAGTCGCGTGTGCGACATCTTCAGGCGCACCGGCGCGGACCATAAAAATGTAACCTTTCTCCGCCGCTTCCTCATAATCCGGGATGCGGACGCGCGATAGATCGGTATCAATTACACCCGCAGCAATACCGTTCACTTTAATGCCATGTGCCGCCAATCGTCCGGCGTAGGCGCGCATGCTCATCTCTAATCCTGCTTTTGAGATACAGTAGGCAGTTCGATTGTCGGATGCCATTGTATCGGAAATTGAGAGTGTGTAGATAATGCACCCGCGTATCTCATTGGCTATCATGTAGTTTGCGAAGCGTTGCGTCAGAAAATGGGTCGCTTTAAGGTTGGTGTTAACAATAAAGTCGAACTGTTCTGGTGTCTCCTCAAGGATGTCAGCGATGCGAGTGATACCGGCGTTGTTGATGAGAATGTCTACTTTTCCGAAGGCATCGTGTGCGGTATTGAGCAATCTCTCGTGTGCGTTGAGGTCGCTGATGTCGGCTTGAATGATAACGGCTTTTCTACCCAGTGCTTCCACTTCACGTTGCACAGATTCGGCGGCATCCCGGTTTTGGTTGTAGTTGATGAGTACATCAGCACCTTGACGTGCGAGTTCAATTGCGATTGCGCGTCCGATACCGCGGCTGGAGCCGGTTACGATTGCGGATTTGTCTGTGAACGAGACGTCTGTTGCGAAGAATCCAAGATCTGTGTGTGTTGACATTTATGTTTCCTTTCAATCTGAATACGGATCCGCTGCGTCGCGGAGGGCATCTCCTAAGAAGTTAAAGGCGATAACAACGACGAGGACGGGTACGGCTGGAAAAATGAGCCACGGATAGTGAAGCAGAACGGTGACACGTTGTGCCTCTTCGAGCAGAACGCCCCAACTGGTCATTGGTGGTCGGATGCCCAAGCCTAAGAAGCTAAGCGCAGTTTCCCCCAAAATCATGCCCGGGATAGCGAGCGTGGCAATGACGATGATATGGCTGTAGCATCCGGGCAGCAGATGTTTCGTGATAATGTGCCATTGTCCGGCACCAGCAGCACGCGCCGCCATCACGAAATCGCTCTCCCGATATGCCAAGACCTTTCCACGTACCTGCCGTGCCAATCCTCCCCATCGGATAATAGATAAGATAATCGTAATCCCGAAGTAAATTTGGATACTTGACCAGCCCGGGGGTAGTGCGGCACCGAGTGCCATCCATAGCGGGATGTCCGGGAATGCCGAAAGGATTTCAATAATCCGTTGGATCAGGTTGTCTATCCAACCGCCGTAGTAGCCGGAGATAGTGCCGAGGATAGAGCCGAGGATGATGCTCAAAAAGACACCGACTAAACCCAGCGTCATTGACACACGCGCCCCGTACATGATTCGCGAGAGTAGGTCACGTCCCATCCGATCGGTGCCTAACAGGAACATGGGACCGGCAGAACTGAACAGGTGCCTTCTGCCCTCAGCATCCTTGAAGAAGAATTTAGCAGGGACCTTTTGGGACATATCTCTGGTGAATTCTAATTCAAGACTTTCTGGGTTACGCACCGATTTTAGGGCATAGACGTAGAATCCATCTTGGAGTGAAAAATGGAGGCGTTGCGGTGGGACGTGGCGGAGCCGCATGTTGATTTCACTGTAATGATACGGCGCGAAGAAGTCTGCCCCGATGGCGAGGAGATAGAAAACAATTAAGATCACACCCGCGATAATCCCCATCCGATTTTTGCGAAAGCGTCGCCATATCAACTGACGGTAGCTCAGTTGACCCCCTTCTGTATGAAGATCGCCTGCACCCTCAATCTCTTCTACTGTCTCAATTGTAGCTTTCATATATTTATCCAAACTGTGTAGCCCGTAATGTAATGGAGGGCAGATATACGGAACAGAACGTGAAATTATCAATCTATCTGAACGAATCGTAAGGAAAAATTAAAAAATCATTCATAACGTATCCTCGGATCTACCCAGGCGAGGGCGATATCTGCAAGTAGGTTGCCGATGACCAGCAGGAGGCTCAGCATCATAATGAGCGTCCCTGCGAGGTAGATGTCCTCGTTCAGTAGACTTCGTAAGAGAATCGGACCGACCGTCGGCAAACCCAGCACAATGGAGACGATTGCTGAACCGGAGAGAATACCCGGTAGACTCATCCCTAAAATGCTAATGAGCGGATTAATTGCGATCCGCACGGCATGCTTGCTCACCACCACGACCTCTTTAAGTCCCTTCGCTCGTGCGGTTTGGACGAAGGGTTGTCCCAAAACGTCAAGTAGGTTACCCCGCATGATGCGCATCAAACTGGCGGTCCCGTTAATCCCAACAACAATGACAGGAATCCAGAGGTGGGTAAGCAGGTCACCCAACTTTCCCCACGTCCACGGCGCGCCTTCGTAGTAGGCTGAAAAGAGTCCAAATAACGGAATGCCGAAAATGTCAAACGCAAACACCATTAGCGATAGTGCTAAGAGAAACGCCGGTATTGACATCCCGACGAAGCTAAGAAAGGTCAGAAAATTGTCTGACCATTGGTATTGATGCGTTGCGGAATAGACACCGAGTGGTATAGCGAGAACATAAGTGAAGATCAGCGACCCGATGGAGATAATCAGCGTGAAGACGATTCTATCCCAAATCAGTTCGTGGACTTCTCGCTTATACTCGAACGACTCACCGAAGTCCCCACGGACAAAGCCGCCTATCCAGATAAGGTAACGTTTCCAGAGCGGGTCGTTCAACCCATAGCGTTCCCGTAACTCTTCTACCTGTGCCAGCGAGCTGCTATCGCCGAATTCCTCTTCTAACCGTTGAATTTCTCGGTCGAGGTAGTCGCCTTGCGGGAGCTGAATGATGATAAAAGAGATGATAGAAATCGCCAAAAGCGTCGGGATTGCGATCAAACATCGGCGAATGATATAGGTAATTATCGGTCTATCTCCTTTTTTGGCTATCGGCTATCAGCAATCAGCGATCAGTGAAAATCAGTTGATTAACAATTTACCCTAGCTTGGGGTATTCCCGGAGATTGTGAATTGTTACAGATAACCTCTTAACTGACTGCCGACGGCTGACCGCTGACGGCTATTCCTTATCCATCCAACACTGTTCGGGATAGCTGGTTGCAGGGGTGACAATTGCCCAGGGACCCAGTATACCGTCGTTTGGAACGTTGTGAAAATGGTTCGCCACGACTAAGAGCGATGGCGAGCGTGCGGCGGAACCGAGGTGAAACGGTCCCTCATCAATATGAATCCTGACGGCATCTCGGACGTATTGGTGCCGTTGTTTTGCGTCGGGTTCCCGCTTAATTTCATCGTATAAGTCGAGCAGTTTCTTTAGCGGTCCTGTGGGGGGTTCACCCTTTTCACCACCTGTTTCGTACCATTTTCCGACTTTCGGGTGCCAGTACTTAGGGAGCGTTGGAAACACCCAATCGGGATAAGTGAAGAGGTCCATCTCCGCTTCACCGTGCATACTGATTGTGAATTTTCCGAGTGTGCGTCGCAGACTCAATTCGGCACCCGGCGGTGTATAGAGCAGCGTTTTTAAACCCAGTTGCTCCCATCCCTCCTGAATAATTAGCCCAATGTCGTTTTCTTGACTGTTAAGGTTAGAGCTTGGGACATCCATAAGTATCTCAATCCGTTCACCGTCTGGACGTAGCCGATAACCGTCTTTGTCCCGTGCTGTAAGTCCCATTTCATCAAGGAGGCGGTTTCCAGCGTCAATATCAAAGTCAGCATCGGCACGTTTCCATTCCTCAAAGAGGGTTTGCCCGTCTTCATCGGCGAAGTGCCATCCCTCTTGACTCACGGTTGCTGCTTGGGGTTCCAGCAAGCCGCGCCATGCGATTTCGTTACACTTCACACGATCAATGCCGTAAGCGAGTGCTTTTCGGAACCGTTGATCCCGGATGAGTTTTCTTAATTCGGGATCGGGTGCTGTCCAGTTAATCAAAATGGCGGGTTGCGCCCCAGCCGTACTTTTCCACCGACGTACCTTATAGCCGCCCTTTTCCTGGCCCTTTAGATAGAGCGCGAGGTCCCGGAGTTCCATCCCACGGTATTGGCAGTCAATCTCTCCAGCGAGGATTTTCAGGACGCGGACTTGGGGTTCGGGTACTAAACTGGTCTTGACGCTATCAATGTAGGGAAGTTGCCTGCCGAGTGTGTCAACGACGTAGTAGTAAGGATTGCGTTCCAATTCAACACGGAACCCCCCCTTTTCATACTTTATCACCCGCCAAGGCCACAACGTTGGACGTTCGGGATTTTGGTGCGGGATGTCTTCCTTCTCGAATTGAATGAAATCCTTATATTCTGGGTTGTTATCTGGGTGAAACTGCTTCATGTAGTGCTGAGGAATATTGTATTGATTGCACCACCAAAATCCTGTAGCCAACCAAAGCGGGACAAGCCAGTTAGGACCTGCGAATTTCATCACGATTGTGTGGTCATCAGGGGTCTCAACTTCCATCGGGATGCCGTTTACCTTACACCAAACCGGCGGACTGTATTTATACCGATCGTCAAGGCAGAGATCATACCAGAAGGCGAACGAGGCTGACGTATACGGATGCCCGTCTGACCATTTAACCCCTTTGCGGAGGTGCAGAGTCAACACACTACCGTCTTCATTGAACTCCCAAGATTCCGCAATCCCGGGTTCCAGACCAGAGGCATCAAATTTCCATCGGATGAGCGGGGCATAGCCTGCTGTCATCTTCCACGTCCCTAAATCTGGGTGTGTATGGAATCGGTGCCAGGTGCCACCATAGGGACCGGGTCGTTCATACCCATCGAAATCCGTCTTGGCGACAAGTGGGTTCTCTGGGAGTCGTTCTGAAAGTGACGGAAGTTTGCCCTCGGCAACCTGTTTTGCCCACATCGGTGCCTCTTTCGCCTCAAGCCCACGCGGAAAGTCGGAGGTATCTTCTATCTGGCTGCCTGAACATCCTACGATAAGCATCGGCAAGATGAATAGGAACGTAATGAAATTCAAATACCTTGTAGGAGGGGTTTCTAACCCAGAAGTCATTTCTGTTGGCTTAAGCATCTCAAGCGTCCTCCTCATGTCTTACGAGAGAATCGGTGAACGTCCCTAAGTCTTGAGAGACGTTTGCAAAAAGTGCGTCAATGGATTTCGCGTGGGGTTCTGTTTTTTCGTAAATTAGTTTTTCACCGTAGATGTTATTGACGACGTGTCGGAAACTCAAAAGTTTTTCTAATTGGAGAAATGTATTTTGAGAAATCACAGGTACGCGTTCAGGTCGCTGTGCTGTCATCTGTGCAAGCAGATTTTTATGCCATTCCTCGCCTGTTGGGACGTGTGTATCCACCTCACGGGCAATTCGTAGAAAAATGTTCTCTATACCTCTATAGACATCGCCGAGATCTGTAGCGATTGTGTTTTCAATGAATTCCCGTGCCTGAATAGGGAACACGTCAATGCTGTCCAATCCTCTGTGGATTCTTGCGAGCGTTTCATTTATTGCAGTAAGTTCCTCATTGATGCGTTGCGTCAGTCTTTTTCGGTTCATTTCGTAAATCTCTCCAGGGTTTTCGGGGAAAACCTGTCGTTGCAGATGTTCGTAAAGCGTCTGCCACAACACCGGTGGTACTCCCTTTTCGATAGGGATCGCTTGGTGTTTGACGCGTTCTCTAAAGAGCCCTTCCGACCTGTCGAAGTTAATGATGTCTATTTTGAACCCCGATTTGAGGTCCCATATTGCATTCCGCGCCTTATCGTCCGCGCCATCAGAGAGTCCCGACACAGCGATGTCAATATCCGACTCCTTTGTGAACGACATGGGTTCCGTGAGTGAACCGAAGACGACGACTTGCGTCGCATTAAACTCTTCGTAAAGCAGCGTAGCGACTTGATATGCCGTCTGCCATGCCCGATGAAGCAACCCTTCATCTACTATTCGGCTTTTCCAGAGTTGTTCGAGTTGCTTTCTGCACGCTGACAGTTCATCTGAAGACATCTTTTGTCCTGACATCGCTACACTCCTTGTAGTTCCAATGTCTCGCTGTGGTGGCATGCCACCTGAACGCCTGCTTTTACCTGACGGAGTTCCGGGGTTTCTTCTTTGCATATATCGGTCGCGTACCGGCACCGTGGATGGAAATAGCAGCCAGTCGGCGGTTGAGATGGGTCGGGGACATCACCTTCGAGTCGAATATGTTCACGTTTGCGCTGCGCACTCGGATCCGGGAGTGGGACGGCAGAAATTAACGCCTCTGTATAAGGATGCTTCGGTGATTGGTAGAGGGTTTCAGCATCGCTAATCTCCACAATTTTGCCGAGATACATGACTGCAACACGGTCGCTAATGTGTTCCACAACGCTTAGATCGTGGGCGATGAAGATGTAAGAGAGTTGGAACTTTTCTCGGAGTTCCGCCAATAGGTTCAGGATTTGTGCTTGCACCGAAACATCGAGTGCCGAGACCGGCTCATCTGCGACGATGAGTTCAGGTTGGAGTGCTAACGCCCGCGCAATGCCGATACGCTGCCGCTGTCCGCCGCTGAAAGCGTGTGGGTAACGGCGTGTATCCTGTGATCTGAGTCCTACAGATTCAAGGAGTTCAACGATCTTGTCTTGCAGCGCACTCCCGGTTTCAGTGCGATTGACGCGCATCGGCTCTCCGACAATATCTCCGACCGTCATCCGTGGATTCAACGATGCGTGTGGGTCTTGGAAGATCATCTGGATGCGTCTTCGGAAGGGACGGAGTTCTTGATGCGACAACTTCGCCAAGTCTACTTCTTCCTCGCCGAAGATGAAACTTCCACTTGTCGGCGGAATTAATCGGAGTATGCAGCGTCCGGCTGTCGTTTTTCCACATCCACTTTCACCGACGAGTCCGAGTGTTTCGCCGCGTTGCACGTCAAAACTAATCCCGTCAACTGCTTTGACATAGCCTACGGTGCGTTGGAAGATACCTTTCTGGATTGGGAAGTATTTTCGGAGGTCGTTCACCTCAAGCAGTTTTGTCATTTTTAGGAAACCTTAACCTTCTGAATCTGTATGAAGCCAACATCGGACGGCGTGACCATTATTCTCCGTTTTTCCGTTGACACCAGTGAGTTCTGGCATCTCGTCACATTTCGGCATCCGTTCTGGGCACCGGGGTCCAAACGAACACCCTTTTGGTAGTGTTAGCGGGTGTGGCACTGTTCCGGGTATAGACGGCAATGTTTTCTGTAATGTTCTCCCGAGAACGGGTATAGATTTCAGCAAACCTTGTGTGTACGGATGCAGCGGATTATAGAAGATGTCATCAACCGTGCCTCGTTCGACGACCCGCCCTGAGTACATCACAACGACTTCATCGGCGAGATCAGCGATAACGCCGAGGTCGTGTGTGATGAGCATGATTGCCATGCCCATTTCTGCTTGGAGTTCTTGCATGAGTCCGAGTACCTGTGCTTGGATAGTGACATCAAGGGCGGTTGTTGGTTCGTCTGCAATGAGCAACGTAGGTGAGCAGCAAAGTGCCATCGCAATCATGATGCGTTGGCGCATGCCCCCGGACAGTTGGTGTGGGTATTCATCAACACGTTGGGCAGGGGCAGGTATACCGACGCGGGCAATCATCTCGATTGCGCGTTCGCGGGCAGTTTTTTTATCCACCTGTTCGTGTAACATGACTGCTTCAGCGATTTGGTTGCCAACGGTATAGACGGGATTCAGGGAGGTCATCGGTTCTTGGAAGATGATTGCGATTTCGTTACCACGGATTTGGCGCATCAATTCGCTCTTCGGGGACATTTGTGCGATATCCAAGGGATCATCGCCGCCGTTACGATGAAACAATATCTCACCGGCTTCAATGCGTCCGGGTGATGGTACGAGTTGAAGCATTGAGAGGCCAGTAATACTTTTCCCGCATCCGCTCTCGCCGACGACACCGACAGTCTGGCCGCGCGCAATAGAGAAACTAACATCGTTCACGGCGTTTACAATACCGTCGTCTGTCGGGAAGATTGTCTTTAAACCTGAAATTTCGAGAAGCGGTGTTTTGTTCGGTGTTTTTTCTGCTGAAGCCATTCTCGTGGGTTACCTTGATACTGTTCCAAGTTTTCGGCTATTGTACACAAAAAACGATTGTGTGTCAATCTTTTTTGTCTACGGGTGGGATTATTAAATTTTTTGAGGGGTTGATCGAATAGCAGGAAAGTGCTTGGGAGGTATTTTTGAGAACTGTCCAAGAGAAGATGTAGACGCGCTTACAAAGACGGCGTAAGCGCGCTTACCGGTCTATAATTCTGTCTTAATTTGATTCCAAAACACAGTGAGTTTTTCACTCGCCGTGGTTTGGTGGTAATTAGCGACGTGTGGCTCGTTCGTCTGTTGACTGATTGTTACTGTGTTCGTACGCCATGTTTCTGAGACATCTCGCGTCGTTGTGAAAAAATGGTTGCGCCCCTGCTGAACGGCGATGACCGCCTGCTGCGGTATGTGCCTATTTTCAGCCTTCGGCTTCGTGTTTTTCATAGATCCCCACGGGGTCGGTGAAATTCTAACTTGTTGGAGCCGTGTTTTTTCCATTGCAGTCAGACCGAATTCTGGTTCCTGTGGGTTCGTAAAAAACGCGAGTTTTACGAAAAAGCAAGAGGCGATAATGTAGAAAAGCAGAGCGGTGGTGTTGACAAACCTCGGTGAAAAGTCTAACTTCAACCGGTCAAGACACCACACCAACGGGTTCGCAAAGAGTGCCACTTGCTGCCTTTTATGGAGGTGTCGTATCCGCTGCTGAATGTTACCGGCTAATTCCGGCGGTGGCGTTGGTTCATCTACGCTCTCTAATATACTCGCGGTATTCCACAACGCCTCATACTCCATCTGACACTCTGGACAGGTTCGCAGATGCTCCAAAAGCGCGCGCCGAGAGATACCGTTAGAAATCTGCTCTCTCGTTTCCACATTTTCCTGTTGGACCAGGTGCGGCAGATTCTTGAGCGTCTGTTCGCAATTCATGGAGACATCTCCTTTCTAAAGATAATATTTGCTCAGTTTTCGCTTGAGGTTTTTCAATGCCTGATTCAGTCGCGATGCAACGGTGCCTTCTGAACAATTTAAAACTTCGGCGATTTCCCGATATTTCAGGTGTTGCATATAATACAATGTGACGACTTCACGCTGCTTCGGCGGCAACCAATTAATAGCACTTTGAACCATCTCGTTCTGTTCGTCTTTAAGGGTCGCCCGCTCAGGCGAATCCTCGTCGGAAGCGATACCGTTAATCTCAGCCTCTCTCGTGTAAGCCGTAACCTTATGATCGTGCGATTGGGACTTACGGATATGCTGCTGACATGTGTTGATACCGATTCGATACAACCAGGTCCCGAACTGCGATTGGAAGCGGAATGCTTTGATGGATTTGTATGCCTCTAAGAACGTTTCCTGTGTTGCGTCGGCGGCATCTTCTCGATTACCGAGCATCCGGTATGCAAGCCCATAGATTTTTGAATGATGTCGATTAACGAGCTCGTTGAATGCCTCGGCATCACCTTCTACTGTTTTGTGTACGTACACATCATCAGGTATCATGTCAAACTCACTTTTTGAGATGTTATCTTATTTGTTGCATCTCAATTAATTTTTCTTTATTTTTTTTTTCTTTTGTGATTATCGGGCGAACGCCACACGTTGCAGTGCACTGCAAAACGTTTTAAGGCACCGCTTTTAACAATAATTGCCTCCGGACGCAACACCGTGGCGTAGGATGTGAGAAGCGCGATTGTGTCGAGGAGCGAGTTGTAGCCTGACAAACCGGAAATGTCGATGTAAATTTTGCTAAACGGTTCGTCGAGTTCAAGTGCTGCTCGGACATCGAAACCGTCGAGTACTTCAAAATGAAGTTCAGGATGTGTTTCCCTTGCCCGTTCAATACATTTCGGACTAATGTCGGTCCCGATAATTTTCTTACAATGCGGGGCAATTAAGGTCGTCGTTGTTCCCCACTCGCAACCGATTTCCAACACAACGTCCTCAGTATTTACCCAGACTGGAATGGTTTCTCGATACTCTTTGACCCCACGCGTCGCGATGAAATCAGTATATCCCTCAAATATTTGATTATGGGTTGCCATAAATACCTATCTCTAATTCTGACTGCTTCTGTTTTTTGTCTTATTCACACGCCTCACAGACTAAGGCGAAGCGTTTGGAACCATTTGTCTCAAACTCTGTTTCGTGGTCGTAGCTAACCGGAACGTTTGATTCACCGCACCAGTCGCAGCGTCCACGGAAGGTGTGTGCTTTCTGTGCCAAGAGTGCCTGCTTCTGTTCCTCGACTTTTCGGGTAGCGGCGATAAGGTCGAGGGCGCGTTGGCGGAGTTTCAGATCGGTTTCTTCTTTGGCGATTTTCTCAAGGAGCGGTTGGAGTCTCGGATCGTTCGGATTTCCACCGTCATCGAGCGTGTGCCACGCCGCTTTTCGGACGCGCAGGTCTGGATCGACCAAGCCTTTGTAGAGTGCGACCCAAACTTTGTCAATGCTTTTCCGAACGTGACAGGGACAGAGGTTGTCCATTGCCTCAACACGATCGTCGGCATTGGGGGAATAGGCGAGGGACAGATAGTATTCTACGTCATCTCCGCGTAACCGATCTTCACCGCGCCTATGTGCTTTCTTCTGATACTTGTTCATGCCTCTCATTTTTCTTTCCTTTGGAATTCCGTGTTTCGGCATCTGTTTCCTCCATTCTTAATTTGTTATAGTTATTTTAACCACGTACCAGTGCTTCGACCTCATCAATTTCTTTCGGAACCCCATCCGTCAGCACTTCACAACCCGTTTCGGTGATAAGAATATCGTCCTCTATGCGGACACCGATGCCGAGATACTCTCGCGGAACATTTTTTGTCCCGTCAGCGACATAAAGACCCGGTTCAATTGTCATCACCATTCCCGGTTGGAAGGTTTTAAACTCGCCTTCTGCGTCGTGGACGCAATTGACATCATGCACATCTAAACCGAGCATGTGTCCGATTCTGTACATATAGAACTGCCGATATTTTTCTTTTTTTATCAGTTTCTTCGTTTTCCCCTTAAGAAGACCGAGGCTGAGCATAGCTTCTGTTAGCAACTCAATTGATTGCTCGTGCGGTTCGTTAATAGGGACACCCGGACGGATAGAATCAATAATGGCGTGGTGTGCATCAAGGACGAGTTGATAAATTTCTTTTTGCGCCTCAGTGAAGGTGCCATTTGCCGGAAAGGTGCGGGTCACGTCGCCAGAATACTGACCGTATTCCGCCCCCGCGTCAATGAGAACGAGTGTGTCATCTTCAATTCGGCAGTCATTCGTTGTGTAGTGGAGCGTCGTGGCGTTACCACCACTCGCAACGATAGTAGGGAAAGCTGGACCTTTCGCGCCGTTCATGCGGAACGTAGATTCAACGAGGGCTTCCAGGTCGTATTCATACATCCCCGGTTGAACCGCCTTCATTGCGGCGACATGTCCGGCAACTGTAATTTCTGTTGCCATCTGGATACGCTCCAGTTCGGTTTCATTTTTGATTAACCGCAGTTCGCTGAGAATAGGGCTCGGATCGACTAAGGTATCAAGTCCTTTACCAGAGCGGATGCGCGACCTGACAGATCCCGTAAAGAGAGAGAGAATTTCGCTGTCAACACTTTCATTGGAACCGAGCGTGTAATAAAGCCGTTCGGCTCCCTCTAAGTACCTGCCAATTTTCTCACCGAATTTCTCTATCGAATAGGCTTTATCTGCACCGTAGCGTTTACGTGCGTCCTTAACCCCAACGCGCTTACCATTCCAAATTTCTGCCTGTTTATCCTTTGGTCGGACGAATAGAATATATTGGTGTTTCGGGTGATCGGGTGCGATCACACAAATCGACTCTGGTTCTTCAAACCCTGTAAGATAATAAAAATTCGGGTCCGGACGGTACACATATTCCGTGTCGTGATTCCATATTGCGGGGGATCGACTCGCAAAGATTGCGACTCCACCACGTCCCATTTTTTCACTAAAGGCTTTGCGATTCTGTTCGTGCAATCCTATATCTCCTCATAAATTCGCTAATCGCTATTTGCTGTTCGCTAATCGCTATTTGCGGTCCGCTATAGATACCCAATCGGTGTCCCGATTTTACCAATGATGCCGCCGCTGGCTACCATCGGATAGACCGGTTTCGCCCAAAAAATACCTTCTACGGGTGATCGGATGGATTCCCGCACATTTCCAAATACATCTCGGATGTCAGCAATCGGTTGATACGCCGTTACCTTGTCATACAAATCCACCTTGTAATAGACAAATCCACCTTCGTTGCTCAGGATGGGTACGAATTGTTTGACGACAATTTGCCGTTCAGGGACCTCCGGTGTTCCATCAATGAAGTGGTAGTATTGCAAAACGTTAAGCACGCCGCGCACCCCTTTTTCGATGCTTGCCGCATCCCAGCCGTGCGTCCCGCCTAATTCTGGGTCGATCGTCGGAATGCCGACCTCCGGGGCAGCCTGTGCAAGTTGCCCTTTCGGTCCCTTCTGACTGAGGATATGCCCGATACCGAAGACGCGTGCAAGTTCGAGACATGCACCGTGGAGTGTATGTTTTTCGTCGACGCGGACGCGGACTTCATCAATCATCGGGTGTACGCCGCCTTGGTGTAGATCGAGGCAGTAATCTGCCTGCTGGATGGCACGCCGAAAGAGGTGATAGGCGATCCGTTCACTGGAGGTCCCGTCACGCCTGCCCGGGAAACACCGGTTCATCTTTCGGTTATCCACGGGACTCAGTGCCTGCTTGGTATGAAAGGCGTGGACGTTAACAAGGGGCACAGCGATAATCTTACCACGCAGCTGTTCGGGTGCTATGTTCTGGAGGACTTTGTGAATAACAGCGATGCCGTTGAGTTCGTCTCCATCGCTAATGGCTTGAATGTAGAGCGTTTTGCCGGGGTACCTCCCATTGATTAGGATAACCGGCAGTCGAACCGCCGTTCCATCTGGCATGCTTCCGACTCTCAGATGCCCTTCCGTCCGAGTACCAGGTTCAGCGACCAATTGCCCTACTACCAGTTTGCTGTGGCGAATATTGTTCCTCATGGCGGTTATTTTAACATAATCTTTGAAATAAGTCAAATGGCGAATAGAGAATAGCGGTTTAGCGGTTAGCCAATAACCATCAGCCAATTCAGGGTCATTCAGTTTTCCGAAATTTTAGAGATTCCGTTTTCGCAGATCCGCGGTAGGAGGGATTTCCGAATCCCGACTTCTCGTGAAAATCAGACAAAAACCTTAAAACTAAATAGCCCTGCAGCCAATTTACGAAAACTTGATTTTAAGCCGAATTTCTGCTAAACTTATAGGCATCATGAATACTGAAGACCAAAAAAAGATTGCTGCGGAAAAAGCGACAGAAAGCGTCAAATCTGGCATGGTTGTCGGGTTAGGGACGGGGTCCACTGTCTATTACGCCCTCTTGAAACTTGGGAATATGGTTCGAGAAGGGCTTGATATCGTCGGTATCCCAACCTCCGATGGCACCGAAAGAATCGCAGTCGCACAACAAATCCCACTCACAACGCTTGCTGCCCATCCTACCATTGATCTAACGATTGATGGTGCTGACGAAGTTGATGCCTACCTTAACCTCATCAAAGGCGGTGGTGCCGCGCTCGTCAGAGAGAAGATTATCGCAAATGCGTCTAAAAAAATATTGATTGTTGTTGATGAGAGCAAGGTGTCGCGCATCCTTGGTACTACCTTTCCACTGCCGGTAGAAATTGTGCGATTCGGGTGGGAGGCGACCCAAGCAGAGGTTAACCGGATTTGTGGAAGTTCAACGCTGCGCCTCGCACTCGCACACGATAGAGACCAACCCCTCATTACTGACAACGGCAACTATATACTCGATTGTCATTTTGATGGCATTCCAGAACCAGATCAGGTTGAGTTGCAGCTGAATAACATTCCCGGTGTCGTAGAAAACGGGATTTTTGTCAATCGTGCAGACAAAGTTATCATCGGTACGCCTTCCGGTATCCGATATCTGGAGGGACGCAATGCGTAGACACTGGGTTTTGCTTTTGCTGCTCGTTTTTACATGCCTAACGGTGTCTGGTTCTGCGAAAGGTCAACATTTTACGAAGTTAGAGAGTCGATTAGTGAATATCCCGACCGGAACGGTGCTGGAACACGGTATATTTACGGTAGGTACTTATCTTGTCGCCCGTATAGATGAGACACAATTCCCCAGTGATAATACTTTATTGTTTGCGAACCTCGTAAGCCATGAAGAGTTGGTGGTTGCAAGTGCCTTCTACCTTAACTTCGGACTGTTCGATAGGGTTGAAGTAGGGTTGGGGAATGTGTTGAATGGATATGAAAGGTATGGGAACGAAAGTTTTACGACGCAGGCCGCGAGCTTAAAGCTGCAGCTCTTAAAAGAGCAAGAAGTTGGTGCAGTTCCGAGTATCGCAATGGGTATTGAATATCAGGGGGAAGGTATTTTCAGCACGTCCCCAGTCTCTGATCCACCGATTCAGGGGCTGTCTCCGTTTTTGGCTGTCAGTAAAACGTTGAATCTACCGCGGATCCACCAATTTTCCGGGCATATCGGTGTCGGCGGACAGCGATATGCATTTGAAGGTGCACCTGTGGGGCTGTTTGTTGGTCTGAGCAAGGAATTTCAACCCGCTTTTGCGCGTGGCGACATCACGCTGCGTTTAGCGTTTGACGTAACCGGTGTGAACGCAGGCGTATGCTATGTCGCTTCAAGCGGACTTCAAGTTGCGCTCGGTGCCGAGACACTCAACAATCCAGATGAATTACGCTATCTTGCTTCGGTGTCGTGGACAAATAAACATCTCCACGAACAGATTGATGAGATGAGACGGTCAATCCAGCGCGTCGCCGAGCTCGCAGCTGAGGCAAAGCGCGCTGCCGCAAAGGCTTCTGAATAGCAAGTTTTCGCTTGCAAGCTGCGCTAAAAACAGGAAAATAAAACTACTCGGCTTCCCGCTTTTCAATAGATACCATCACTTTCTGGAGCGATGTCAGGAGTTCGGATAAAAAGTCTTGCGGTGGAACGAGAATAATTTCGATTCTCCGGTTTTTCGCTTTGGCTTCGGGGGTATCGGCGGTATCTATCGGTTGATAGAAGGCGTATCCTGTTCCTGCTAAGCGTTGCGCCTTGATACCGGCGTGTACCTGCAAGTATTTCACGGCAGCGATCGCGCGTTCAGTTGAGAGGTCCCAATTTCGTATCTCGGAACCACCGATAGGTGCGTTATCCGTGTGGCCCTCAATGCGCACCGCATAATCCGCGTAATCTGTATTTAGCAGAACTTCCTTAGCAATCGCGTCAAGAAGCGTTTTTCCCTCTGTGCTCAAAATCGCACTCCCTGTTTCAAAGAGAATTTTTCCCTTTACATCGAGTTTCAACCGTCCTGCGTCGTCTAAGACTGCGCCCACGGTATCTTTAAATCTCTCTTGGATAGCAGTAATTGAACGTTGCGATTGCACGCGAATGCGCTGTAGTTCCGATTCAATCTCGGTCAATTTTGCGCGGAGGTTCTCTTTTTCTTCTTCGAGAGCATTTTTGTCTTGTTGAAGGGCGTTCCGTTCGGCGGCGATTTTCCGAGCAGCTTCACTTGCGTTTTGTAGTATCTCCTGCGTTTGGCTGAGTTCTGAGCGCGTTTCCGCCAACGAGGCTTGAGTTTCGGTTAGTGTTCTCTCCAGATCCGCTTTTGCCGTTTCGGTCGTCTGCAAAGTCGCTTTAGTCGTAGCCAATTCAGCCTGTGTCTGTTTGAATCTATTAGAATTTGAATATAACAACGCCGCTAAGACAATGACTGCGATAACGGCAACACAGATGGCTACGATTGCGAGGATTCCTTTTTTAGACATTTAATTCTCCTTGTAGACTGAGGATAGCCTCGAAGTTGTCTCTTTTTGAGGTTTTGTTGTTTTTTTTTATGCCGCATGTTATGCAGCGGTGGGTAAGGATATAATCGCCATGTTTTATAGTGAGCCCAATCGGTTCCATCATGCCGCGACAGGCTGCAGCACGGTCCCCCGGATTGACATCAACATGTCGGCTCCAGAGGCATTCTGGACAATGATTGGTGTACCCATCTCCTTTCACAGCAGTGCCGCAGTGTGCACAGGTGAAATTTTCAATGTAGCGTTGGAATCTTTTACTCACCGATTGCTACCTATCCTCGTTTCTCGGCTGAGACGGTCTAAAGTGCGTTTTAGGCTTGGTGATACGGCAGCAGCGCGTTCTATATTCCAATGTTCTTGGACGAATTCGCTCAAAAGTGTGTTATATTCATTTCCCACGCTAAGTGTTGAACCTTGCGCTGGTAGCAACGCTTCACGGACAGATTTCTTTTTACTTCTTCGGGCAAGTGACAACAGGAACTCTTTGGGGTTCAGGATATCGTCTGTTGGCGATGGGATTCGATGTAACGGAATGGATAGGAAGGCTGCAAATCCCATCCGATCCGCCATCACCCAAGGCTCGACCTCCATAACGGCGACACGAAAGAAAAACGTTGGATTGATAGGACCTTTAATCCATGAGCGGATAAGTCCTAGTGGACAATCCCGAGGTGTATCTAAATCTGTCAAAAGAAAAATAGATGTCCGATTAGCAGATCTATTGAGTTCGGGTGCTTTTTGTCGAAGAAAAACATTGCCCTTACCTCGAATTGTGTGCTGGATTTCAAAGTTAAAATGCCTGAGAATTTGCCTTGAAATTGATTCACTGAGTTCATCCTCAACCGCCAGAATTACGTTGGTTATGCTCATTCTGGTAAAACCAACCCTCCAATATGCTTCGGATGGGTTTGTGGAAGCACCACTTCACCTACAGTAAATCCATTCTTAAGGAGGATACGGATGTCATCTATATCAGACGAAACTTTGATCGATGTCCCTGCCTGTGTAGGTGTTAGTAAAAGCACTTCCCTACCATCAATACCGGGTTCTATGAGAAGCGTATCGCTTTGTGTACTAACCAGCACCTGAGATCCCCGACTTCTTTGTAGACGAGAAATAGAAGGAGCGAGTTTAGAGACAATACCCATGTTTAAAGAGAGCTCCGGCTCTTCTAATAGTATTATTGAATCGCTTTCAAGAAGAGACCATAAGAGTCCGATAAGTCGAAGGACTCCATCCGAAAATTGGTCTTCGTGATGCCCTTCTTCCTTTGAACACCAGTGCGAATAATGTGCCTGTAAATGGGGTCGACCCTTGTTGTCACGAATAAATTCTAATTTTTCAAACTGCGGAACAGCGATTTTGAGAGTGTGTTCAATCCTTTTCAGGCGAGCACGGCGCGTACTTGGATGCACACCCGCGACTCGTTCGAGAAATCCCTGACCAAACGGATCGTCTTCAATAACCTCGCCGCGAATCGCATCGGCAAAGCGGATGAGTTGCGGAACCAGATGGTGATAGGTAACATTGCGAAGAAATCGTCCAATCTCTCGAAACTTCGCGTTTGCAGCATTCTGTTCAAGGGCAGTTTGGATAAGGCGCTCTGGGTCTTCCTTGTCGTCCGCATCGGGTCTATCAAGAAGGAGTTGCTCCTCTTTCCAAACGCGTTCATGTGTGAGGTAGCTTTGGCAGTCTCCGTAATCTGCTTGACAAAAGCCTACACTATATCGCCAGGTAGCGGAGGCATCTGGCGTGTCTGCGATATAAATTTCGATAGCAACCTGTGAGTCTTGTCTCGCGGACAAACACCGGATTTTTGAAACTCCACCCCGATCCTTGACGGCTTTCTGGAATCCCCCACCCTCCACTTTAACAATATCGCGAAGAAAGCGGAAAATGTCCAATAGGTTGGATTTACCTGAAGCATTTGGACCCACGATAAACTGACGTTCCCTGAGCGGAACATTAATCTGTTGAAAGTTCCGCCAGTTTTTTGCAATAAGTCGGTTAATAATCATGGCATGCTGTGCCCTCCAAACTACGTGTTTCCGCGGATGTGATATGAAAATAGTAACATGTCCAAGGCGGGGATATCAACTTAAAACCGATGGGTTTTTGGTTGGATTTTGCGTTACAGTTCCGCTCGCGTCATAAAGGTTGCATAGATGGCAGAAGTCCTGACCAAATCCGGGATGTTCACACGCTCATTGATAGCATGCCCACCTTCACCACTCGGACCGTAGCCAACTCCCGATAACCCCGTATTGACGAAATAGTGTAAGTCTGTGAATCCCGTAGTGTTTCTAAATCGTGGTTGATTGAAACGGACAGTCCGCACCGCATCGGCGAACGCTTGTGCTACCGGTGAAGCCGTATCTGTCAAACACGGCTCAATTCGCAAGATAGCACGCGCCTCTGCTTTCAAGTCGGGGTAGTATTGGCATGCGCCAGAAATCGCTTCTCGCAGTTCGAGTTCGACGAATTCAAGCTCTTCATTCGGTGTGATGCGCCGGTCGATTGAGAACGTGACGCGCGCCGGGACGGTGTTAACTTTATCGCCATCCGTACCGCGGAATGTGCCACCGATGTTCAAGGTGGGATAACGATCGTTGCCGTCAGGGAGTTTAAATGCGCGTTCCGGCGATTTCAAGTTCCGTTTGACCCGTTGCAACGCCGTCACGAGTTCGGCGGTCTTCTCGAAGGCGTTTATCCCTTTATCGGGTTGTGCACCGTGCGCTGCCTTGCCCTCAACATCAATTTCTAACCAGAGTACGCCGTTGTGTCCGTTGCCGATGTTCATCTCCGAACCGCCTTCGCAGTTGACAACGTAGTCCGCATGAACCAGCCCTTCCTCAACAATGTATCCTGCTCCCAACTGTCCGCCAGTCTCTTCATCGCATGTGAAAGAGCATTCGATATTAAAATTCGGTTTGATGCCGGTTTCTTGGAGTGCCGCAATTGCAAAAAGGAGCGCAGCAATGGCATCTTTCATGTCATCAGCACCACGCCCATAGAGCCATTCGCCATCGATCTCTCCACTGAATGGATTATCGAAACGCCAGTCCCCTGCAACCGGCACCACGTCGTAGTGGGCGTTGAAATGCACCGTCTTTTCTGCACCGACATCCCAACGGGCAATGAGGTTTAGCCGCGGGTGCGTCGCTGCGTTTGAGATAACTTGTGCTGCACGCTCCGTTGGGACCTCAGCAATCTGTGTATCCATTCCCAATGCTTGACACTTTGCCGCAAGTAGCCCAACAATCTCAGCATAATTTTCGCCGGGTGGGTTGACGGTCGGGATCCTGACGAGTTCTTGTAGCAGCGCACAGAGCGCAGCTTGATTGTCCTTAATATAAGTTTGGAGGGACATTTTCGGTCTCCTCAGTCGTCGTTAGGTGACAACTGCCTGATCGCCCGATGATAGGTGTGCTACCGTTTCACCCGTCTCTGTAAATGTGCGGGTTACGTTGACGGAAGCGTACGTCCATAAGATTTTCATCGGCGCGTTGCTGTCATTCCAAAATCGGTGTGGAATGCCCGCTGGGACGAAGGTTGTATCAAAGGCTTTCATGGTAAAAACATCGCCATCCACTTCACAGGTCGCTTCACCTTCGAGAATCGTAACGGACTCATCGCAATTATGGTAGTGCCGCGCAATCGCCGCGCCGGGATCAAATGCCGTTACACCGTTAGTAAGTGAGGTAGAATCGATCCATTTACCCGCTAAAGGCACCGTTTTCACACCGGTTCCGCGGTCGATGGGGGTCTGCTTCTCAAAGTCGATGATATGTGCTTTTGTGCTCATTTCTGATACGTCTCTCTTTGTAATAGGATTTGCCATAGTTTAGCATGAACAGACAAAAATCGCAAGAAACCGTAAGTGGCAAATTGACAATTAGCGGTTAGCTGATAGTAGATTTTGCCAGTTCAAAGTGCCTAAAGTTAGAAAGTTGCGTCTGGTCGGAAGTGACTTTAGTTCACTTTTAAATTTTACCGCACGTAGCAAACGCCTCAATCGCCTGCTCAATCTCTGCATCCGTATGTGTTGCCATAAGGGTAAGCCTTAAACGACTTGTTCCAGTTGGCACAGCCGGTGGACGGATTGCTGGTGCGAATACACCTTCCGTGAGTAATGCTTCTGCAACACGTGTTGCCCGTTGTGGACTCCCTAATACCACGGGGAGAATCTGCGTTTCGCTCGGTAGTAAGGTATAGCCTAGATTGATCAGTGCTGTTTTGAAGCGTTTCGCGTGTGAGAAGAGGTTTTCTCGGAGTTCAGGTGAAGATCGGATGACATCGAGCGCAGTGTTTGCCGCTGCTAACGTCGCTGGAGGTAATCCGGTTGTAAAGATAAATCCGCGGGCGCGATTAATGAGCAACTCAATCAGCGTCCGACTCCCCGCGATATACCCACCGAGTGCCCCAACTGCCTTGCTAAGTGTGCCCATTTGGATAATCTCTTTCCCATCGAGACCGAAATGTGAAATAATACCGCTGCCGTCCTTCCCTAATACACCAAATCCGTGTGCGTCATCTACCAGTAGCATCGCGTCGTATTTCGTGGCAACTTCGTAAATATCCGG
The DNA here is from genome assembly GCA_028820845.1 of Candidatus Poribacteria bacterium. NCBI lineage: Bacteria > Candidatus Poribacteria > Candidatus Poribacteria bacterium. The sequence continues at coordinate 1,682 of JAPPII010000053.1, read as the reverse complement.
GAGAGGTGCGATATCGCCGTCCATACTGAAAACGCTGTCCGTCACGATGAGTTTACGCCGAAACGCAGTGGATTCCGATAACAAGGTTTTGAGATGTTCTACGTCGCAGTGTTGATAAATTTTTTTGGTGGCGCGACTGAGACGGCATCCGTCTATGATACTGGCATGATTAAGGGCATCGCTTAGAATGAGATCGCCTTCCCCGGCAAGCAGAGGAACGACGCTTGTATTCGCAGCATAACCGGAACTGAAAACGAGTGCGGCTTCAGTCCCTTTCGTCTTCGCGAGGTTGGATTCCAGAGTTGTATAGAGCTCACTGTTTCCTGAAATCAAGCGAGAACCGCTTGCACCTGTGCCAAAAATTTGCGTCGCCTCAACGGCAGCGGCGACTACCTCTGGATGCATGCTTAACCCCAGATAGTTATTTGAGCCCAGCAGTACGACATCGCGTCCATCGAGATTAATCGTTCCCGTTGGCGCGCTCATGACCGTACGGAGGTAGCGGCGTAGCCCTGCTTGTTCTATTATGGCAAATTCTGGGTCCAACCAGTCGTAACTGCTCATTAGATCATCCAGTGAACTGCCTCAAGAAGATATGGCTCTGCTGTAAGGAGCGTTGTCGCATCTCCAAAGTCTCCTCATAAGCGCGATCCTCTACCTCAACACAGACCGCGCCATCATAACCGGTGTCACTCAAAACCGAGAAGAAGCTCCCCCAATCCACATCGCCAAGCCCCGGCAGTTTTGGCGTGTGATACGACAAAGGCGTTGCGAGGATGCCAACCTCATCGAGTTTTGCTCTGTCTAACCGGACATCTTTGGCATGCACATGGAAAATCCGATCAGCGAAAGTAACAAGCGGTTTCAGGTAGTCCATCTGAAGCCAGATAAAATGAGACGGGTCGAAGTTGAGTCCGAAGTTCGGAGACGGAATCTCCTCAAACATCCGTTCCCAAACCGCGGGACAGTAGGCGAGATTTTGTCCAGCGGGCCATTCATCTTCAGTGAAAAACATAGGACAGTTCTCAATGCCGATGCGGATGCCGTGGTCGGCGGCGAATTGGATTAAGGGCTTCCATACCTGTTTGAAACGGTCCCAATTCTCGTCTATAGTCCGTGTCTGATCCCTACCGATGAACGTATTTACAATGTCCAAAGATAATTTTTCCGCCGCCAGAATCAGTTTCTTGAGATGTTCGCTGTAGATAGCCGCTTCGGTTTCGTTGGGTGTCAGTGGGTTTGGGTAGTAGCCTAAGCCACTGATGGTTACCCCCGCGTCTGAAACGCATTGCAGGATTTCATCTGCTTCCGCTTGGGAAAAATCTGTTACATCGACGTGCGTGACACCGGCGTAACGCCGTTCTGCTTTTCCTTTGGGCCAGCACATCAGTTCGACACAATCGAAGCCGGTGTCTGCGGCAAATTGAACAACTTCTGTCAACATCTGTTCCGGTAAAATTGCACTCACAAATCCAAGTTTCATTATGTACCCTCTATCTGATTTTTTAGATATTTTACTATAGAAAAGCGGAGGTTGCAAGAGTAAGTTTTGGGTTCAAGAAACGTCTTCTTGTAGGAGCGAGTGGTGCTCGCGACTTTCTCCCTAAAAAACGGGCAAAAACCTTAAAACTACGTAGTGTTTACATTTTGTTAGCAGTGATCAATATAGCTGCGAAATAAAC
>JAPPII010000052.1 GCA_028820845.1 Candidatus Poribacteria bacterium | reverse complement strand
AAAAGTATCTTGGGTGTTTAGGCACCCCAGTAGCGGCGACTATGGCATCGCCCGTTGGCATCCGCTTAGAATGCCGACGTTGCTCCGCCTAAGCGGAGAATGTTCCCACGAGGAACAAAAGGAATCTCCAGACTTTAGTCTGGAGAGGGTTCAACATGAGAATTATCAAGTTTCCAGTTTTTGAGAGGAGTGTATAAGCGAATCGGATGTTCCTTCTACACCATCTTCACATTTGAGCGAAAATTAAGGCACGTCTGATCCACCAGCCAGTTTTTTCCAGTTCCTTATCTCCATGTAATCTAATGGGCTCAGGTCATCGCGTTTGGCGATTTCTTGGGCGGGTTTGGAATTCATAAAATAGTCGTCTAATATGTATCCGACGCGACCTATATCTAACCGGTCAGCATCCCAACAGGCTGCGATTGTAATATCGTCTGTCGTCCGCTGATCCGTGTGCCATTCGCAGGCATAGTAGAGTTTGTCAAAGTCGCTTGAGGGTATATTGATAAGTTCATCCTTGATTTGAGCCGCATATTCGGCACCTCTACGTCCATGACCGGGGTCAACAGAATCGTTCCAACGCATGCAGTCATGGAATACTGCAAACAGCTGCACAATAGTCTTATCCGCTCCTGTTTTCTTAGCGACGTATAGACCATTTCTTTCAACGCGTACCCAATGCTCAGGACCGTGAATAGAACAATGTTCGACCGAAGTATCCTTTAGCACTTGATGCCAAATTGCTTCTAAATTTACCATATTTCCCCTTAAGTTAGGAATCCACGCTCCTGCTTTAGCCAAGATGTGTGGCAAGAGTTGGGTCTTAATGCCGGAAGTGACGAACACCTGTCAACACCATCGCCATACCGTAAGCATTGGCAGTTTCAATCACAGGGGCATCGTTGACCGAACCACCTGGCTGAATAATGGCACGAATCCCCGCCTCACCCGCAATCTCAACGCCATCAGGGAATGGGAAGTAAGCATCCGAAGCTAACACCGCCCCTTTTGCCTTTTCACCCGATTTTCGGACAGCGATGATGGTCGAGTCTACTCGGCTCATCTGCCCTGCGCCGATACCGACACTTTGGGTGTCCTGCGCAAGCAGGATGCAATTAGATTTGACGTGTTTACACGCCTTCCACGCGAAAAGTAGAGAGGCAATCTCTGCGTCTGTCGGTGCCCGCTGTGTGACAACCTCTAAGGCATCAGGGCTCAACTCGTGAACGTCCAAGTCTTGAACCAACACGCCACCCGTGACATTGCGGATTTGCATAGTAGCAGGCACACTCCCTTGTGCCGTCGCAAGCGGTCCTGTTTCCAGAATCGGTCGGCGTTTGACACGAGACAGGGCACGCAACGCTTTTTCGGTGTAACTCGGTGCGATAATTGCATCAATTTTCACGCCTGCGTTCGCGGCTTCTCGGATCGTGTTTGCGGTCTGAATTGTTACTTTGCGGTTTAACCCGACGATTGAACCGAAAGCGGAGGTCCGATCGCATTCCAAGGCTTGTGTGAAGGCATTTTGTAGGTTGTCAGCCGTCGCGAGTCCACACGGGTTATTGTGTTTAATAATGGCGCACACCGGTTGCGTGAAGTCCTTAACGATTTCCAAAGCAGCTTCCAAATCGAGGATGTTGTTAAAGGAGAGCGGCTGTCCACTGAGTTGGTTTGCCCACGCAGCACACGCCCCTGGATCGGTTTCGGTTTTGTAGAAAGCGGCACGTTGGTGTGGATTTTCACCATAGCGGAGTGTCCGTTCTTTTTTGAAACGGAGCGTTAGGCTATCCGTAAATTCATCTTTAGAAACCTCGGTAGGTGCGGTTTCTAACCGCACCGAGTCATCCACTGCATCCGATTCCGAATCTACATTAGTGAGGTAAGTGGAAATTGCGGCATCATATTGGGCGGTATGCGCGAACGCTGCTTTCGCCAATTCAAATCGTCTCTCTTCCGAAAGACAACCGTCGTTAGCATCTAAATCAGCGATAATTCGTGTGTATTGACTCGCGGCTGTAACGACAGCAGTGTGTCGATAATTTTTCGCTGCAGCGCGAATCATTGTTGGACCACCGATGTCGATGTTCTCAATCGCTTCGGGGAGCGTCACGTCCGGTTTAGCGACGGTTGCTTCAAACGGATAGAGGTTACAGATTACCATATCAATTGGGTTTATGCCGTGCGCTTCCGTTTGTGTACTGTGTTCCGTGTTATCCCATTCGGCGAGGAGACCTCCGTGAATTTTGGGATGCAGGGTTTTAACCCGCCCGTCGAGCATTTCAGGGAAGCCAGTGTAGTCAGAGACATCAAGGATGTCGATACCGGCATCTCGGAGGTGCTGAGCCGTGCCACCGGTGGAGAGGATTTCTACGCCACGCTCGGCGAGGGCAGTTGCTATTTCCAAGAGGTCGGTTTTGTCGTAGACGCTAATAAGCGCGCGTTCTATTTTTCTCATTTTTCGCTTTCAGTTTTCAGTTATCAGTTAAAGAAGTTTTGACTTACCCGAGCTGCCTTTTAGCCGACAGCCCTAAGTAACATATCGAGGGAACCCGAACCCGTCGTTTGCAACGTGGCTTCGCGCAGGAATCTGCGAGCGGTTCGGTATAAACAGGTCCGATTCTGAGGTGTTCTCGATAACAGTGCCGTCTCCGATACGAACTTCGTCGGCGATATGGATTTTCCCTGGGTGTTCTGATGCCCCGCGGATGGTTCCGATAACGACTGACGAACCGATCCGACACCGTTGCTCAATTTCGACAAACCCGTAGATTTCGGTGTTCGTGCCGATAGTGGAGTAATCAGCGATCTGAACGGGACCGAGCAGGCTGGTGTCTGTACCGATCTCAACAAAATCACCGATGACGGGGTGGCGTTGTTTAACTTTAACGCTCAAGCCGCCGAGGGTGCAAGGGTAGATAACACATCCAGAACCTATAATGCCTGTCTGTCCGGTGGTTACACCGCGATGTGGGTGTTCTAAGAAATTGGCATCGCCTATCTGTGTTTCGGGGTGCAAATCGGCTTGATAGTAGCGTCCTGCGAGTTCTGAAATCGCGCGCGGTAGCAGCGGAACTGGCACTCTCTGGATTTCTGGGCTTTCCTCAAGGGGCGCGCTTTGCGTCAGGGCGTGTGCCACATCATGGTAGAAAAGGATTCGCCAACCGGGGTAGGTACTACCGACTAACTGGAGTTGATAGTCCAAAACAGAGGCGAGGTTTGAAGTACCGAGGAAGTCCTGATACGGTTCAAAAGTCCGTTCCTGAATCGCCTCATCAATCTGGGAGCGGAAATCTAAGGCTGCGATTTTTTCCCGAGAGATGCCGGTGTGCAAAAGATAGGCGTCCCAGACGGCTGGGTCTTTGAGGGAAGCGAAACGGTTCCAGAGTGCTCGACTTTTAAAGCGTGGCAATTCCCAGAGGAGTGAAAAGGCAGTTTCAAGCGCGGCACCGAGGTGTGTTTCGTCGGTAACGGCTAAAAAAGACTGGGCAACCATGGCATACAACTGGTCTGCCACCTCTTCGATTGCGTCTGAAAGATTTTGGTTTTGATGGTGGAGATGCGGGGCGTTGTGTGACCCCGGTGCGACGCATTCTAAGAGATTGCCGAGTACGGTTTCGAGGGTGTCTCGATTGACGAACCCGCGTCCAGAACGTTGTGCTAAGCCTTCGCGGCTTGTGCGATCAATACGGAGAACGCTCAGTTCCGATTTGCTATAGATAGGGCGGAGCCGTTCCAAGGTTTGGGTCAGCAGCGGTTTTTTTCGTTCTTCATAGGAGGCATCAAAAAGTGTGGTTTCAGTCATTCTTTAAAAAACTTCCTGAGCGGCACTAACGCCTGCGCCGAGTGGAATATCGTAACCCGTTTCTACTAAACCTCGCTCGAACCCCGAGATAGCAACAATCACATCGTTTTCGTTCATCCAACCGAGGTGTGCAATCCGAACGATTTTCCCGCTGAGTTGACTCTGACCGCCAGCGTAAGTGATACCGTATTTATCGCGCATCAGATTGATGAACGCCTTTCCGTCAATTGCTTCTGGGAGTCGGATTGAGGTTAAGGTATTCGCCGGGGATGCTGCAAATAGCGGTAGCCCTAATGCCTTAATCGCGTTCCGCGTCGCAAGTGCCAAGCGGCTGTGTCGGGCGATAGTATTGCGGATACCTTCTTCCCAGATACGATTCAAGGCACATTGAAGTGCGGTAAGCAGTGTTACTGCCGGTGTATAGGGAACGGAACCTTCTAACCCACTCTCGTGTGCCTTGCGGTAGTCTAAGTAATACTTCGGGAGATTAGAACGTTCAACGGCGTCCCACGCGCGTTGATTGAGCGCAGCGAATGCGAGACCTGGTGGTGTCATCAAGCCTTTCTGTGAACAGGAGACAACGACATCCACACCCCAGTTATCCATCTGTAGATCGTCTGCACCGAGTGCACTGACAGCATCAACAACCAAGAGAGTCGGACGAACTCGCGTCAGACGTGCCAGTGCTTCAATGTCGTGCAAAGCACCCGTTGATGTCTCACAGAGCGTTGCAAAAACCGCTTTTACATCGGCGTGTTCTGTTAAGAGTGCTGCTACAATCTGTGGGTCAACAGAATTTCCCCAGTTGACATCAATGGGAATAACTTCAACGCCGTAAGCGTTACAAATTTCACCCCACCGTTCCCCGAATTTACCGCTCCGAATCACGATTGCCTTATCGTTACGGGACAAAAGATTGGTGACTGCGCCTTCCATAGCACCTGTGCCGGATGATGTTAAGAATAAGACATCGTTTTCGGTTTGGAAGACGTGTTTGAGTTTTTCGAGTACGTCTTTAATTAAGGCGACGGTGGCATTGCTGCGGTGGTAGTCAATCGGTTGCGCCATCGCTAAGAGTGCTTCGGGAGGGATTGGCGTGGGACCCGGTGTAAAAAGTAAATCTTTTTTCATATTTTTAACGATTAAATCTGAGCTGCTGCGTCCGTTGTCCTTGCAGTCTTCCAATTGTTAAGCAACCATTTTAAACCTTAAGCAGGCTTTTCTTTAATTTTAGATCGGCATCAACCCTGACATACATGGTAAAAAAAACAGATTAAGCAGTACTAACGGCTACAACTGTTTTACCTTCAACGTTAACCACGACCCATTCTTGGTCGAGAAGTTCACAGAGATTTATGACTGCGGCACGTTGCGATGTGCTATCCATGGGTACTTCAATGGTGAGTGTAGCGAATTCTTCTTTTTGGATTTCGCCTTCTTTGTCGAATTTCATGGGTGTAATCTGAATCTTTTTCAATTTTGCATCCATATTTTTTCCTTTTTGTATTGGTTCTCAGCTGTTGGCTTTCAGGCATCAGTAAAGAGAACTCTGGTTCATCGGAAACCTCTTACTGACAGCCGACCGCTGACGGCTGACAGCCATTTAAATTATACGTCATCCATGAACGACGCGATGTCAATACATTTTCCATTGTGACGGGAAGACTCCCAACCGGCTAAAATCGGGGCTAAAGAGAAAAGCCCATCGTGATAATCACTTAACAAAAGACTTGCATCTTCAGACTGGACGGCGCGGATAAAGGTTTTGTCCTGTTCCAGCCACGGGTCGAACTCATCGGCTTCATAGTGTACTTCACGATTTACGAGGATCCTGTCGTATCCGTGAATTTCGAGACATCCGCCTTCATAAAAGAAGGTGAATCGCGGTTCATCTCTTGGACCCGGTCCCGCTGAGACAAAGCTCAATGTCATCGTAGCACCGTTCTCAAGGCAGTAGTTGAAACTGCTGGACAGTGCGTTGGCGTAAGTGGGACGGTCACAATAAAATGCTTGAGATTTGACGACGTTCAATCCAGTCATAAAACGGGTGTAATCGGTAGCATGAACACCCCAATCCAAGGCACGTCCGCCGGATTTGTCCATCTCTTCCCACCATGTTTTCGGTCCGTCCTCTGTTGAAGGGGGTAAACCTCCAAAACTCTGAAATCGGACGTGTACAATCTGCTTGTCAGTCAAATATCGGCGGGCTTCTTGAAAGATTGGACGGTACCGTTCACGGAATCCGACGGTGCTGATGACCCCTGCTTGCTGAATGGCATCGTTAATTCGGTGAGCGACCTCCATGGTAATTGCTTGTGGCTTTTCACTGAAAATATGGATACCTTTTTCTGCAGCGGTTACTTCGACGTCTGTGCGCACATACGCCGGTACGATAGAGTATAGCACGTCAATCGCTTCGGTGTCAAGCATTTCGTGTGCGTCTTGGTAGACACTCGGAATCTTGAAGTGCGTTGCTGTTTTCTGTGCCGTTTGAAGGTTGCTATCGCATGCAGCGACGATATCCACGGCATTCGTTTGCAATAGGTTTGGGATTCGAGTCCGGTTCGCGAAGTTACCACATCCGTAGAAGGCGACGCGAACGCGCGGTGGTGTTGGCACGGTAAATGTTCTCCAAATGCTGAGTCGTAGTTTTTAAGTCTCCCGCCACGGTGGAACGGTCCATGTGTTGAACCACTCCCACTTCCAGATAACCCGCTTCTCTGGCATTTCTACTTCATATTCTACACCTGCGGTGAACGGGAGAAGATGTGTTCTGTCCCCAACTATTTCACGGATTGCTTCAATGAACGCCATTTCATCAGTGACGTTTGGGGGCCAATGTCCGGTAGGTATCGGATCGGATTTCCGATCGGTTCGGTAATGCGTGGGTATCATGAAACGGGGTTGGGTGAGTTCAAGGAGTTCTATAAGTCGAGGCGCGAGTCCCTCGCCGAGACCGAGTTTCATGTGGATTAAGAAATCTACCTTGCCTTGAAGATTCGCCAGTGCAGGGTAAGGTTCGTGCAAGTCGCCGGTGTGTAGGATAGAGACGTTCTTTGCTGTGTGTGTTATGAGATAGCCGTTTGTGGGGATGTCTGGAGTTTGGTTTTCGCCGCTTTCGACCGTTTCGACGCGAATATCCCCAAGACTGAATGTGTCTGAACCTTGAAATGCGCGCGATGTTCCCTGCTTTTCGTTGAGATGTTTCGGATAGAGGACCTCGACCTTATCGGCGGGAATATGCTTGGTAATCGGTAGGTCTCGCGCAAATGCGGCATCGCCGTATTTTTCAGCGATCGGTTCTGCGGGTGTGATGCAGCCGGAATTGACGAATAGTTTTTTGAAACGATCACCACGGCACAACTTCCGTAAGGTTTCGGGATGACAGTGGTCGAAATGTTCGTGGGAGATAAAGATGTAATCGTATATCGGCTCAGCGTTTGCCAAGTTTTCGTTGAATAGATATGGATCAAAAGCGATGTTTATGTCTCCGAAGCGGACATCAAACGCCCCACATCCCCACCATCTGAGAAATATATTGTCCATGGCGAAAAGCCTTTCTGTTTTTAACGATTCAGTAGGGTTGATTAACTTTTAGTTGTGGTATCATGCGGAAGTGCCGTATGTTTCTTGTATAGAGCGTCAAATCATGTTCCAAAGCCGTTGCTGCAATAAGCGCGTCTGGCAAAACGAGGCCGTGACCGAGATAAAACGATTCCATCAGTTGAAAGGCAACTTGTGAAATAGTGGTAGTAATCGGTAAAAATGTGCATTTTTGAAAGAATTTTTGTAGTTCCATCATTTCAGTCATAGCATCAATAAGGATATTAGAATCAATCACTCCGTCCGCGTTAATCGCTGTTGCCACTTTTCTCTCTCCTTGCGCAGCCATGCGACACTGTCGCGCATATCCTCCCGATCCGCCCACATTCCGAAGCAGGGCAGATTAGCAAAGTCTTCAGATTCATTGGAATCTTTGTTTTGATTGTCATCTCCGCTAACGGAGGTCAGATCCGTGAGTTCTATTTGTACGCGGACTTCAGTCCCTTCGGGCAAGGAGAGAGGCTTAGATAGAACGATGTGTCCATTGTTTACCTTACCATCCTCTATTATTAAAACCATTTTTTGTCTCCTGTTCTCAGTTTTACGTTGAACATTCCCATTACAGAGTTAGGCTACTTCATTAACCACATCTTCCGAACAGTGTCCGTCTCACCTGCTTGGAACTGGTAGAAGTAAATACCACTGGCGACGGGTTCGCCGTCCCGGTTTCTGCCATCCCAATAGAGCGTTCTGTCACCGCGATCTTGGTGTCCAAGGTTAAATTCCCGGATTAGGACACCGTTTTGTGCATAGATCGAGATTGAGACATCAGCCATCTCGGAAAGTCGATAGGGTATCCATGTTTCCGGGTTAAACGGATTGGGATAGTTCTGAAAGACCTCGGCAGCTTTGATCTTTCCCCATGTGGTGGACTGCTTTCCATGCGGTTCAACGGCAACTATCACATTTTCCGCCTCAATAAAGGTATAGACCTTCCCTTGAAAGTAGAGTTCGTAAGTCTCGACGATTCCAGAGGGCCACGTCAAGGTGACAGAACCGATTTGCGCGTCAGACGGGATCCCGAATTCGAGTTCGGGACTGTCGCTGCCCAGAAAGCCTGTGCCGCAGATAAGTTCTTGCGTCTGTGTGTGAGTGCCTGTTGTCACTGTTACACGTGTGCCGACCCCGTCTCGGTTGCTTTCTGTACCGCGAAGCCGAATTTTGATGTTTTGGTTATCAGTGTTGACATCGTTCTGGAGGAGGGTGTTGCTGGTATTGTTGACAATGTAGAAATCGACATCGCCATCGTTATCAAAATCGCCAGTGGTCGCGCCGCGCCCGACAGCATCGACAGTGACGTTGAGTGCATCGGCTTGGTCAACGAAGTTTCCGTTTTGGTTGTGGTAGAGACGGTTGTGATTGGTTTTCTGGGAATTATCGACATCACCGTTGACGACGTAAAGGTCGCGCCAACCGTCGTTGTCGTAGTCAATGAAGCTGGCGTACCACCCTACGCCTTCGTTGGCAACACCGACGGCTTCAGCGACATTGGTAAAAGTGCCGTCCCCGTTATTGCGCCAGAGGAGATCGGCATCGTAGTTCGTGATGAAAAAATCTAAGTCAGTATCGTTATCGTAGTCTCCGACACAGAGCCCCATCGCGCCTGTCGGTTTTCCGTTAACTTCCGTCACGATACCGGATTGCTCTGAGACATCTTCAAAAGTGCCATCGCCTCGGTTGCGGTAGAGTTTGTCGGGTCCGTGGTCGTTCGCAACGAAGAGGTCTGCCCAAGTATCGCCATCATAGTCAAAAAAGATGGATCCCCAAGCGATGCCATCATCACCAACACCGGCAATCTCGGTGGTTTCTTCAAAGGTGCCATCGCCTCGGTTGCGATAGAGGACGTTGGTTTTGGGAGCGGGGTTTGGATTTAAGAGGGAGGGTGCTCGCCCCCAATTAGCAATGTAAATGTCGAGCCAACCGTCATGGTCATAGTCAGCGATGGCGGGGTTGGTGCCGTGTTTTTCGTCAGCAACATCAGCCTGCTGTGTCACGTCTGTGAAAGTGCCGTCACCGTTGTTCTGAAAAAGATAGTTTGGACCGGCGCAGGTTACGTAGAGATCGCTCCAGCCGTCGTTATTGTAGTCAAACCAGACGCACCCACGCCCTCTTGGCGTGTCTGCAACCCCGGCTTGTACTGCGACATCCGTGAATGTGCCATCGCCGTTATTGTGATAGAGTGCGTTGGGTAAGCCACCGTCGCCAACAACGAAAATATCGAGCCAGCAGTCATCGTTGTCATAGTCGGCGGCGGCAGTCCCGGGACCCAGCCAAGCCCCGGATGCTGCGTCAATAGGAATTTCACGTTGATGGACGTTTGCAGTGAAACTAACATCTGTGAAGGTGGACGCTGCTAAGGTAGGGATTCCGAAGAGCATCATGAAAATAATCAGACGGTGCTGCATAGTTGTTGTCCATCTCTAATACTGGGTTTTTACTGCTGCCCAAGTTGTTGTGGCTTTTCCGCCGGGTTCGACAGGAAAAGGGTTCAGATTGTCTCTAAAGTATTCGTATTCAACCTCTAAACTTCCTGCACCCGCAGCAACACCGGCGTAGACACCGAGCCATACGGGGGGTGTGAGGTCAAATTCGGTCACACCGATTTCAATCCAATCCTCATTTTCCTTGGTTTTATACCAAGCACTGTATTCATCACCATCTCTGGCGAGTCGGAGGAAGAGTTCGGTTTCTCCAAATTCAGGGGTGAATCCGGCGTTTCCAGTAAGACCGCCACCGCCTTCATTCTGTTTCGTCTGATACTGGATCTGTCCCTTCGCAGCTGCATCTCGGGACCAGAATTTGATGGTAACCCAGTTATCGTCCGACGGGCTTTTCACGACGAGTCCATTGACCCCGGAACTGGTGTCCCATCTGGCGAAGAAGTGGGTTTCAACATCGAATATATCTGTGTCGGTCTCCTGATATAGGAAATGAGACATATCGTTTGCCCAGAGATTTCGATTGGGTTCACTGTCGATGTAAAGGAAGTCCGCACGGGTTTCGCCAACGTCCCATTTTGGGGGTTCGTTTTGCCATTCCCAATTCGGGTTCTGTAATTTGCCCTTCTCAAAGGGGTCGCCGAACGATTCGTCTGCGGCGACTGCTATACCTCCGAAAAGGAGCATGAGTAAGCACACACTGGCACTATACTTGCTAATTTTTCTAATTAATAGTTGAGTTCGCATAAGTCTATTTTATACCTCCTGTTTTTAATTTTAAAACAAATTGTCGGGGTTGTCAAGATATATCAAAATTAGGCGCGGCGGTCAATCTCGCTTTATGCCGACGACGACATTCTCAGATAACACGTCTTCGGGTATGACGACGAAAATCTTTCCGGATTCGGAACCTGCGCTCTGCTTTTCCAGATACTGCCTTATTTCATTCTCATCAAGAAGGACTGCCCCGTCAGTAGATTCAGGCAGAGGTGTCCGTTTAGAACCGAACTTTCGGATCCATTTGAAAATGGTACTCGGTGCCACCGAAAACATCCGAGCAATTGTGCTAATAGAGACCCCACGGCAATATAGGAAAACGGCTAAGGCTCTTTGCCACGGGGGTCTCCCGCGAGTCGTTAGACGGGTGAACTGGAAGCCGCAGGCTTTACATTTGTAGCGTTGGCTTCCTCTAACTTTCCCGTTTTTGACAGCGTCTTCCCGTTTGCATCGCGGACAGTTCATCGTAGTCTACCTCTCCTTTAAGATGTAATTAGGAGAAAGTATAACATAAAAATTGTTGCTATGCAATAAACCTCGCTTTCGGAAAATTTCCCTTGTTATTTTTTTCGGCATTGTATATTATATCCTTTAGGCAAAAAATTTAGGGACTGATATTACAGGTGAAAGATGGATTTTAGAAACAAATTGTCAGGCTCGATCGGAACTTGAGTAGGAGCACGCTATGCTTCGGAGCGCGTCCAGCGCGTAAAGGAGAACGATTATGGCAGGGAAACTGAAAGTTGCAGCAGTTGGGTGCGGTGGCATTGGGCATCTACATCAACTCGGCTACCTCCAGCATCCGGGTGCAGAATTGGTGGCAGTGTGTGATATAGATACCGCCAAGGCGAAGACGCGTGCCGAAGAACTCGGTGTCGCCAACTGGTACCCCTCCATTAAAGAGATGCTCGCCCATGAAGAGTGCGACTTGGTAGACGTTGTAACGGCTGACTATTTGCATTTCGAGCCGGTGATGGAGTGTCTCGAAGCGGGCAAACATGTTATTTCCGAAAAACCGCTGTCGCTATACATTAACGAGGCGGAACAGATGGTGGCAAAAGCGGAAGAGAAAGGGGTTTACCTCGCTATTGATTATAACCGACGGTTCGCACCCGGATACGTCCAAGCACGGAAATGGTTTGACGCTGGGGAGATTGGACAGACTTACTACTTAGACATGAAATTATCTCAAGGGGGTCCGGCTTCGACGTGGAAAGGTGAATATTACCTTCTCTATGAACTACAAACCCACGCTATCGACCTGCTGCGGTGGTTTGGCGGTGAAATCGTCGCTGTTTGTGCACAAATGGCAAAGCCACGCGAGCACGAGGCGCGCGAAGGTGAAGAGGCATGCTATACGAGCATGGCTATCTCTTTTCGTTATGAAACAAAAGTGGTTGCGACATTGATGGCAAGTTGGGATAGCGACTTCATCCATCCAATTGAACATCTTGAAATCTGCGGCTCCGATGGCGAAATCGTCGTTGATAACGTCCTCACACGTGCGACCTTGATGAAACGCAATAGTCAGGTGGTTGAAGAATATCGTCCTTCCATTTTTAGAGACGAGCAACTTGCCTTTAATGGGACTTTTGCCCTGCGAATGGCGGCACTCGTTGACGATTTGCTTGCTGACCAGCCACCAGCACCAACTGGTAGAGACGGCTTGCAAGCCCTACGGATAACTGAAGCGATTGTGGAATCATGGAAGGAAAAACGTGAGGTAACGGTTAAGATTGATTAGTGCAGGCGGGTAAACGATTTCGCACACAAGCCGTTTCTATATGCAAGGAGGGTCAAATTATGAAACATTGTTTGTCTGTTTTAAGAGACGGTCATCGGTCATTACTTGCGGGTTCTTCATATTCAACTGTGTGTGCTTGTGTTGTGTCTCTTATTTTTCTGTTTCTGGCAATGAGTTGCGGGCCGCCCCCTCAAGGACAGTATCATGTTCCTGAATCGGCGATCCAAGCTGCGGAGAGGAACGTACCAGAGCAAGCAAAGCAAAGCACCGGTGGCAGTTTACCTGAGAGTGCTATGGTCCATTTGGAGCGGCTGCCTTACCTGAGAAACGCCTTCAAGGGACCTCCACCACCAGCGAATAGGTCCGGGCTTGACGATTTTTATGCCAGGACGCGAGCAACGGTTCAGCACGCCGCTGTTCTTTCTGACGGCTCCCTTGATATCCTAAAGGCATTTATTGCCAAAGGGTGGGCACCGATTGTGATGATTCGCTTGCAAGGACGCAACACCGAGATTTTACCTATTTCGCGTTACAATGATCAGTCGAGCGAAATATTTCTCCAGAATCCAGTCAATCTGGGTGAGCGGCGGATAAGTTACGCTGATTTTGAGAAATCTTGGGCTATGGATTCTCGGAACAAATGTGTTTTAATCACACCCCAGCAGCTCACTGAAGTAGACATCCAGAAAGTGTTAGGGCGATATTTACCTGCAGAGGCATTCCAAGAGATGCGCCTCCTCAGGAGCCGCTAATACCACTCGTGAGGGAAACTGTTGGACGCTTTGCACCGCTGTCCGATTGTCTGTTGCTTTGAAGATGTTGACAATAATGTTTACGAAAAAAATATTTGACATTTTTTGAGATGTGGGTTATAATTATATTTCGGGTATGGTGGCACTCCAAAAGTGCTGCCCCGCATATTGCGAGTCCCTTCACACTGGAGCCTTGAAGATGCTGAACCGATTGATGAACACGATGAAGTCAAACAGACAGATACCACGTGTGGCGTGCCTGAACAGCTGCTATGCGGCAGCAGTTCCTGTCTCTCTGCTATCACCGTGTGTTTCTTCGGTTAACATCACGATTTACCCCCCCCCCACTTAAGTTAAGTATTTTACTTCACAAAATACAAGACAGTCTTTCTCACGATTGCCAAAACCCTTTCTACCCAGATACTGCCTTCCGCAGATACACGGCAGGTAGCCTGGGTTCTTCGCGTTGCATCGCAGCATACCCCGAAAAACCAGGCACCCCGCGACGCGACTACTTTCCTTTGACGATACCCTCGAAATGTGGTATACTGCTCTACGTCTCGGGGTATCGTCATTACGTTTACGATAAGGAGTTATACCCCATGCGAGACGATATGAAATACTGGAGACTGGCACTCCTGCTTTTCTGTGTTGTGCTGACACTCGGATACGGGGCGTTACGAACGCACACCCCGAGTCCGCCCTGTTCAGGGACCTCTGTCTTCTGTGCCCCCGAAACACCGCTGCCGTGTCAACCCGTGGTCTGTCAGGATGCGGCTAACAGCTAAGGAGTCGTTTATGTTTTTCAAGCGTTGGCGATTTGATGTGTGTGTTGTGTTGGTGATCTGTTGTCCGTTGGGTCTTTATTGTTTACAAGCACAGCCCGAAGAGTCGACAGAAGCGATAAAGCGTTTTGCCGCGCTGTCCAAGGCAGCCCCCCGACCTCTCGAAAGCGATGTCTTTGTTGAGGGTGATACATTTTCAGAAACGCTTGACAGCGATTTCTACCAAACGATTATTCAGAATAACCTATTCGCGCCCCTCGGCACGGACTTGAACCCAAAGCAGAACAGAGGTGCGCACTTGAAACTTCTCGCCACGCAGGTGTATCCTGCGGAGCCTGTCGCCGCAACCGCATGGATACAGGACACCGCGACGGACGAATACCGAAAGGTGTTTCTCGGTGATTCGATCCACGGGTTGATGCTCACTGATGTTCAGCCGAAATCCGTCAGACTCGAAAAAGATGGCGAGACGGTGCTCTTACACCTTGCCACCGATATTTTTCTCAACACCGTAAGGAGATAAACGCATGTTGAATCGACTGTTATCCAAGAATCGTGTTTTCATGGCACTCGTGCTGGCAGTGGTTTTCGTCGCCAGTGGTCTGTTGTATCTGAACACCGTCAACCGCCAAGCCACCCGGGACATCCAACGCACCCAAGAGCGCGTAAACGCCCCGAAACCGCCACCCCCGGGCGAAACCGCCGAGAGCGGACACTGGCACGGCGATGAATGGCACGCCGAACCCCATGAACCTATAGAAGTTTCCGAAGGACAGGTCTCACAATCCTCAACACCCACAGAACGTACCCAAGTGCAGGGCGAACACGACGGTCTCGTGCCAATAAACGGACAGATCGCCCCACTGATGCCGGCGGTATCACCCCCCACACAAGAGGATATCGATATCAACCGCGCGTGGCGCGAGTGGTCGAAAAAGCATAACGAACTTAATGAGCAATTCTTGCAAGCTTCTCGCAAAGATATAGAACTACTACCAACGACAAAAGAGGAGCAGGAACGATTCGATAATGATCCGGAGTGGCAACGCAGATATAACGAAGCGTTGCACAAAACTGCCAAGATATACGAAATGATAGAAGCACATGAGAAGGAAAACCCGCTACTTCAGGAGAGTAAGTGATACACTTTCAGGAGTTTGATATATGAGATATAAAGCGACTTTTCTGATTTACGGTCTTGTCGGGGTGATATTGGCGTGCTTGATTGTGTCTGTGCGTGCAGCTAATCAGAATTCCAATCCTTGTGATTCCTATCTGACAGACTATCTTGAGAAAACAAAGGTTTATGAGGATGCAAGGGATACACTCGTTCGTGCCAAGGTAGCAACCGCAAAAGCTTCTCCAAGTGGGAATGTACCTCCTGAATATAAGGAATATGAGGACGAATACGATTCAAATACCAATGATTTCTTTAACAAATTGAAGGATGGTATGTCTACGCATCCGAAAGTTCCATCGAATACGTTAGGAATTCTTACCGGCTTGTCGCAGGCAAGCCAACAGTATCAACTCATGCAAGTGGAGGCTGCAGCACTTGAAGCCGCCAACAATGCCTTCACTGCACAACAGGAAGCCGAAAAAGCCCTTTCCAATTGCCAAGGTCAGTCGATAGTGACGATCTGGTGTGAGCGCGGTGCGGACTGCCAAATGGCACAGAGGGGATCAAGCAATACCAATCCGAAGGCGCATCAAACCCTGAACTGTCCCGATAAGATCAAAGGGTTATTGGGCATCAAAGTGAATTGTCCAGAAAAGTTGTGGAGTTGCGATCCGACGTACATCTGTCCGCGAAGTTCGGATCATGTGTCAGACGTGGTGTGTCGCGGTCCGTGTGGTAAGCCTGTTCTCGAGGTGGCGGGCGTTCCGTTCGATGGGGATCACCAAACGATATGTACCGAGACTGCGTGGCGTTCTGAGACAGTTCGCATCAATGATGAGACCTACATCCGCAAGTATGTGCCATCGGGAAGTGATGCGCGGTGTCCGCAGGGCGTGTATTACCATTGCAACATCGGGCTGCCGTGTCCGAATGCCGCGAATCATGTCGGTTCTGATGAGACGGTGACGGAGAAGTATATTGATTCAAATGGCAACGAGGTGCCGAATCCCGCCACGCCGTTGGCGTGTGGTCATACTGTGGGTTCAGCGGGGATTCATCTGCGGGTGTCTTGTGAGTTTTGTAGCGAACAGTTTTATTTTTGCGCTGAGGGTTTAGGGCATGGTATGGCGCGGTGTCCTCGCAATGAGAGCGGGGAGACGTGCACGGTCAGTGGGGGGCGGATGATCCTGTGTGCCGATCCCCCGCATGTTCATCAATACCCGAGCGCTCCGAAGCAGACGCAAGCCGACGCGGCTCCGACATCCGAGAGCAATACTGACAAGAATGATGGGAAGACGCCGAAGCAGACGGGTGCTTCTAAGGAGATGGTGTTAGCGGCGTGTGGTGTTCACACGATAGAGAAGGGGTCGTCCTCGGCACACTCTCATCGCGAGGTGTCGTGTCGGCTCGATGGCTATGGCAATGCGTGTGATCCGGGGTCTTACTACGTCTGTCAGGAAGATGAGCATCGTCACCAGTATCCGAACACGCCGAAAGGTTTCCGTAAGGTGATTGTCTGTCCTGCCCATGCGTGGACGGGTTGCAAAGGGACGAAGTCGCATGCCGAGACGTGTCCTGCGGGACATTCGTATTATACGTGTAATAAGGCAGCGACAGCGGCGCATGAAGCACATACCGCCTCGGATGCCAGTCCGAAGTCTCCGTCGAAGAACACCCCTAACAATGATGGGCACTCGGGTTCAAATCCGAACAACAATAACGGAAATTCTAACAACAAAGGTGGAGATTCCTCGGAAGGTGTTCGCAAGTGTGGGCATCCGAAGTCGATGGGTGGGGATCATTCGTTTGTCGCGTCGTGTACCGAGACGAATGCCAATGGGGATACGTGTCAGCGGACCTCAGGGTATTGGCCGTGTAGGGGTCAACATACGCACAAGTTCCCGGAACCTGAAGCACGGCGGAAGTGTGGGCATTTGAAGTCTGCGTCTGGCGATCATTCGTTTATCGCGTCGTGTCCGGCGACGAATGCCAATGGGGATACGTGTCAGCGGACCTCGGGATATTGGCCGTGTAAGGGGCAACATACGCACTTGTTTCCGGAATCGAGTTCCTCCTCGTCAAGTTCGTCATCAAGTGCTTCGTCGAGTGCCAACAACAATAATGATGATGACTCGGACGACGCTTCGGATGACGACTCGGATGATGCCGACGAAAACCTCGTCAAGTGTGGTCGTCCCAAGTGTGGCTCGATGGTCTCATCGGCGAGCGCGCATAAAAGCACCTGCGGACGCGGACATTCCTATTGGTCGTGTAAAACCGAAGCCGTCGCCGCACATCTGAATCATTAGCAGAGACATCCCAGAGAAAGGACGTGACGGTGCGTTGCGTCCTTTCGCCCATATTGAGCAAACACCCCTAAACCAACGATTTACCTCTCGCCCTACGTACACAACACGGAGAAACCGAGGTTTCCTTTGATCTGCTTGTACCATCACGAGTTGCCGGTCAAAGCGATCGTCTGCGGCTTGAATCGTTCGGAAGGGACAATCAAAACACATCTGTGAAACGCACGCCTCCAACTCCAAGAGGACTTGACATCTTACCTAAAAAATCAAGACGCGCCTTGAATTGCGCGAAATACGAGAAAACAGCGTGAAAACGGACAAAACAACAAGACACTTATCCGTTGACAAAAACGAAAGCGTCTGGTAAGGTATTACCATGTTTTAGGTTTTTTCTTAGTGATGTCTGAAGCTTTCTGGAGGGCGAGAGATGGCAGAACGTTTAGCAATAGATGGTGGAACCCCCGTTATCGCAGAACCGATACCCGGCGGGATGCACGGTCCGAGTGTCATAGATCAACGTGAGATTGATGCTGTGACCGAGGTCTTACAAAGTGGGAAGCTTTTTCGGTTCGTTGAGGATTCAAATGTAGCGAATTTTGAAAAAGAAGCAGCGGCGCACCTCGGTGCCAAACACGCCTTGATGGTGAACTCAGGGACCTCGGCGATCGTCTGTGCACTCACCGGTGTTGGTATCGGCCCCGGGGATGAGGTGATTCTGCCCGGCTATACTTTTATCGCAACTGCTGCTGCCATTGTTGGCGTGGGTGCGATTCCGGTGATAGCGGAGATTGACGATTCACTTGGCTTAGATGTCGCTGATGTGGAACGGAAAATCACGCCGCATACCAAAGCCATTTTACCGGTGCACATGCAAGGTGTACCGTGTCGGCTTGAAGCGATTGTCGAACTCGCCAAGAAGCATAATCTCTTGGTCGTTGAAGATTGCTGTCAATGCGTTGGCGGACAGTATAAAGGGAAATACGCAGGCACGTGGAGCGACGCAGGGGCATGGAGCCTCAACTACTACAAGGTAATCTCTTGTGGGGAGGGCGGTCTTGTCTTTACTGATGACTACGATGTCTATGAGCGCGCGGCGTTCGCGGCGGAACCCGGTCTGCCGATGTGGATGAGCGATTCTGAGTGGCAGAATAAACCGTTTTCGCGACAGTGCTACCGAACCAGCGAAATATTAGGTGCGATTGCACGTGTACAACTCTCAAAGTTGGAAGGCATCTTGGCACATACACGCCGACTCAAAAAGGCGTTCATCGCCGAACTCGCCGAGACGCCGAAGGGCTACATCCGACAACATGTCGATGATCCGAGTGGGGAGTGTGGTATCAGTGCCGCGATTATTGTGAAAGATGTGGAACTTGCCAAAAAGTACGCCGATGCGCTCAAGGCGGAGGGACTCAACGCTGGCACGGCTTACAATGAAGGCTTCCCGGATCGCCATATTTATACGTATTGGGATTCAATTCTGTTCAAACATTCACCGGATGCATCAGGGTATCCGTGGAAAGATCCGCGCTACAAAGGCGATGTCGAGTACTCGCGGGATATGTGTCCGCAGACACTATCCATCCTCGGTCGCGCGCTACGGTTCGGATTCAACGTCAACATGCAGGAAGAGCACGCTCGACTGATGGCAGCTGCTATCAATAAGGTCGATGACGCGCTCGGATAGTAGAGAGTCTATTTTGGTGAGTTTGGGATGACATAGGTGCGCCGACCGATTTCAGTGAAACCGAGTTTTTGCGCGACACGGAGCGAAGCGTGGTTGTCTTCACCGCAACTCCAAGCCGGTACTTTGCCTTTCGCTTGAATTTCTTGTGCAACGAGGGAGGCAGCAGCCGTGGAAAATCCTTTTTTCCGCCACGCCTCCAGTGTAGAGACCCCAATGTCGGCATGTAGGTCGGTCTCGGCGTAAGTATGCGCGATAGCGACGATGTTGCCGTCTACAACGGCTCCAGCAGCGATGCCATATGTTATCATCGCTGCGTGTGTTTTGTAGCCGTTGCCTTGGATTTCCGCAGGTGCTTTCGACAGACGCTCGACATCTTCTAATGTCAAAAGGCGTACCTCGTGGGAGGGGTTTGGAACCCCAAGGCAATGGACAGGTGCTAAGAGTGCGTGGCAGACATCGCCGTAATAACGGACGGGTGTGCCCAGGTCGGCTTCAATAAGTGCACCGAGGGGTTCAGCGCACGCCGACTCTACGTTGACACAACCCCAACCGTCAGTGGCTTTTAGCAGTTGCCACAATGTGTCAGCATCGCTCCCAAAACCACACGGCTCATCCGGACAATACGCATCGAAAACGAGTGCTGCTGTGACGTTTGATAATGTGCCAGCGATGTAGGCATCGCACATTCCCTGCTGTAAGCGAGACGCGGAGATAACCGTCATCGGTGTATCACCAATGACCTCAGCCAGTGTAAGACATTCTTGGGACGTAAGTTTAGTCATTGTAATAGTTGTTGGTTATTAGTTGTCGGTTGTCAGTAACTCGTTTTAGGTATTGCAATCGTTCTCAACTGCCACAGGTCCTACTGATAGTTAATAGCCATTAAGAAACCTTCATAACCCAAAATAGATTTGACTTAACCGGAAACCACCGTGAAACGAAGTGGAACGGTGACCAGATTTAATAGTTAAAAATATGAAGATTACGATTTTAGGTTCAGGCACCTCAACAGGCGTTCCTGAGTATAAGTGTGACTGTGAAACTTGCGAAGATGCACGGGACGTTAACTCAAAAAACTATCGGACCCGCTCGTCAATCCATATCGAGAAAGATGGTAAACATCTTCAATTCGACTTAGGACCCAATTTCATGGATCAGATCGTCCGAAATCGCATTGATTGGATAGATGCTGTCATCTTTACACACTCCCACGCCGATCACGTTAGCGGAACGAACGATATTGTGATGCCGTGCCGAAAACAGCAGATGGATATGCCTGTCTACGGTCCCGAACAAACAATGGGCATCTTACAACGCAACTTCGATTATATGTTCACGAAGGAGACGTTCCAAGGCGGTGGGGTCGGGCATTTACTGCCCAACGTGGTTGAAGAAAAGGAGAAATTGGCGTTGCACGGGTTCGAGATTCTGTCGATTCCAGTCGAACACGGAAACGTTCCTACCTACGGATACCGCATCGATAATTTTGGGTATTTACCAGATGTCAAAAGGCTGCCGCAAGCCTCACAGGATCTGCTAAACGGAATTGAGGTGTTAGTAATTGATGCGCTTAGCTTCAATCCGAGGCATCCGACGCATCTCTCGGTCGGCGAGGCGTTAGAAATTAGCGAAGCACTGAAAACGAAGGAAACCTATTTTACCCATATCATGCATCGGCTGGATCACCGGTATTTCCCGGAGCAGTGTGAAGAGATGGAGATCGAACTTCCCGACAATGCCTACCTTGCTTACGATGGTCAGGTGATTCAGGTGTCTTAAATAATATTGCCTCGATCCGGAGATCGAGGCAATGGATGCTTTTTTTTATCTACCGAATCCACCACCTTGCGGCGGTTTCCGTTGTTGTAGAATAACACGATCGCCGTCGGTTACACCGCTTTTGATAACGACCTCCGTCGCGTTTTGCATACCAGTTTCAATAGGCGTTCTTTTGCCACTGCCACTGCCATCGTCTAACATAACGGACTTCCCTTTTAAGAGGTTCACTTGTGCACTCACACCATCCGCTTTCTTTTGCCCGTTGATAAGCAGCGATATAGTCGCAGGACCCGGCATAATACCGCGCTGTGAACCATCCAAACGGAAGGTGACGGTACCGTTTCCGGCACTCTCAATCGTACCATTAAAGGTCTTCTCGCTGACTGTTTGCATCGTGATGGGTCGATTCGGTTTGAATGGGGATGTATTACCGACCTGTGCGTTGACAATCGCGCCCTTTTCGTTGATAACCGCGTCAATGGGTGCTATCAGGACGCTTTTTTCTTCATAGGTGATGATGTCAACGTCCGCACTCATACCCGGGCGGAGTTCTTCAGGAGACCCTACCACTTCCACCATCACCTCAAAAGAGATGATATTGTCCTGTTCCTGTCCGCTGGGTGAAATCTCGTAGACTCGACCTTCATAGGTTTTGTTTTGGAAGGCATCGACGACGATTTCTGCTCTCTGATCCAAGCGTAGCCGTTCCATATCAACCTCATTGATAAAGGTCTTGACTACCATTTTGGAGGGATCAACGATTGTCATAAGCGGTGGACTTTGCGAGAAGGCAGAGCGACCGGAGGTCACGATTTCTCCCTCTTCGAGTTCAAGGAGCGTAACGATGCCCGCCATCGGTGCCCGAATCGTAGTCCATTCAAGCCGTTCTGCTTCGTTCTTCAGGCTACTTTCCCGGCGAAGTTTATTCGCTTCGGCACTGACTTTGGATTGCTCAGTCAAGGATTTTTCATTATCGTAAGTGAGCATCAGTTCCTGAAGTTGGGTTTCGGAATTATCGACGCGGAGTTGCGCCTCTTCCTCGCTTTTTTTGCGCATTTTTTTGAGGTTTTCGAGGTTCAACTTCTGGTTTTCAAGCGTCGCTTCACGGTTCGCTATGGAACTTAGGCGTACATTAATAGTCCGCTCTTGGGAAACGATGGTCTGCTTCTGCGACTCAACCCGCTTCTGGGAAGTCTCATACTGCGCATCTGCATTCGCGTGTTGTGCCTGTGCATCTTCCAAAGCTTTTTTGGAGACTAACCCTTTTTCAAAAAGTTCTGTGTTCCGATCGAGTTCCGACTTGGCGTTATCCAAGGAAATCTTGGCAGATTTCATGGAGGTTTCTTGCTCTGCCAATGTAATTTTTGCCTGTTCGAGCGCGATTTTGGCTTGCTCTAAGGCTATCTTGTCTTGGTCGAGCGAGTTCTGCGTCGTCTGAATGTCTGTCTCTGCTTGGCTGATTTGTGTTATGGTCGTGGCTTTGACGGTCTCAAGATTCGCTTGTGCAATTTTCAAGTCTGCGTCCGCCTGCGTCAGTTGACTTTCAAGCCGTTCATTTTTAAGCTCAATGTTTAGTTGTGCTTGCGTGAGTTGTGCCTGGGCAGCCCGGACATCCGCTCTTGCCTGTGAAACACCTTCTTGATAGAGTTCGGGATCAAGTCGCATCAGTACTTGATCTTTTTCAACCCTATCGCTGTTCTTAACGAGAAGTTCGACGATCTCACCTTCGACGTTGGATTTGACTTCTACATCAATGAGGGGTTCTAAGTTGCCGGTTGCACTGATGCGCATTTGGAAATCGTCGCGTTTAATAACCTCAATTCTCTGAGCGAGTGCCGGGTCGGTTCCGTTTTTCCCACGTCCGAGTACAACCCAACCGATGGCGACGACGAGCACCAAAACAACGGCAACGGTAATAATTAGATTTCTCAAGGCTAATTCCTCCTGGAGAATGTTCGGTGGTGCCTGCCGGTTGAATGTTTTTCTGGGGCCAGGCACCATTTCATCGGGATAGACGTTTAAGGGCCGACCCCGCCGATATATTCAATAGTCCTTTCAAGTAGCACATCCGAGCAAACTAATCGGAGCGGAGTGCTTCAACAGGTGTGAGTTTCGCTGCTTTATTGGCTGGGTACAGTCCGAAGAAAACTCCGATAGCGACAGAAACCAGTAAAGCGATTACCATCGTGCCAAATGAAACCACTGAGGGCCAATTGCTCCCTTCCCAGACAAACCTCGAAATGAGTGCGGCGGTGCCGCGTCCCATAAAGATGCCTAAGATTGCACCGAGAATACCACCAGAGAGCGTCAGCACTGCTGCCTCAATCAAGAACTGGGACAGAATATCACCACGGGTTGCCCCGAGTGCCTTCCGCAGTCCTATCTCTTTTGTTCTGTCGGTAACAGAGACGAGCATGATGTTCATGACACCGATACCAGCAACCATTAGTGCGATCCCAGCAATCCCCCCCATCAAGGCTTTCATCACCAAGCCGACCTTATTCGCGGTTGCTAATTCTTCGGTGGCTGTCCAGTAGTTGTATTCTTCACCTGTGTTATTGTGCTGTCTTCCTAATATCTGTTTGGCATCCATGATCGCGATCGGAATTGTGCTCACATCCGCTGCTTCAATGCGGATCCGTTCAACGTCTTCGCGTCCTTTAAAGCGCTGCTGAAGCGTGGTAATCGGAATGATGAACCGGTCGTCCCAACCCGACGTGTCCATCGCATCGCCTTTCTCTTCCATGACACCGATGACTTTGAGACGGACCTCATAAAGTCCACTTCGGCTTCTCCATCGAGAAGATTGACGCGAGGCTTTAATCTCTTTCCCAACGGGATCTTCCTGAAGAAAAACCTCTTCGGCGACTTTGGATCCGATGACAGCGACGCTACTCGCCGCTTCCACCTCTTCAGCGGTAAAAAACCGACCGCTTGACGTGTACCAGTTATGCGATTGGTCATACCCGGCAGTGGATGCAACGATACGCGATTCCTTTGTGCGCCCGTTATAATTCACTGTCCAGCCCGGCATATCGTCTTCAGCAACGACGTTCACAACGCCGCGGGCATGCTTGAGAATCTCAAAGGCATCCTCAGTTTCCAGATCTTCAGCGCGGTTTCTTTGCCACCTGCCTCTGCCACGCACGGCAGACCCTGCTGCACGACTCAAAGTGCCTGACTGTTTATCCCAATCGTCCTTATAGACTTCAATCATTTTGGTTCCGCCCGTCCGCTCAATCTCTCGCAAGACCATTGCACTTGACCCGTCGCCGACGGATACCATACTGACAACGGAGGCGACCCCTACGATAATCCCTAAAATCGTCAGGGCAGAGCGGAGTGGGTTTCGCCGCAAACTGGAAATACCTAAAATGACGCATTCAAATAGATTCATTTAGATTCCCTCCTAATCGGTACGGAGTGCTTCAATCGGAGTGAGTGCAGACGCTTTTATCGCAGGATATAACCCGAAAGAGATACCGATTATTGCTGAGAAGGATACAGAAATTAATATCCACTCTGTTGAGATAACCGAGGGCCATTCAGGGACAATTTTGACGATGTTGACGGCGAGCATTGCCATCCCTTCGCCAGCGAAGAGACCCACGAGAACACCCAACGCACCGCCTACACTACACATCCCAACGGCTTCTATTAAGAACTGCAACAGAATGTCGTGGCGTTTTGCACCGACTGCTTTTCTCAAGCCAATCTCGCGAGTCCGTTCCGTTACAGCGACGAGCATCATGTTCATAATGCCGATACCCCCAACGAGGAGCGAAAATCCAGCGATGCTCCCCAAGGCGATTTTGATAACTTTACTAATCTTCTCTAACTGCGCCATACCTTCCCGCATATCCCAGATAGAAAAGAAGTCGTCCTCACCGTTATGTGTCTTTCGAAGGACCGTTTTCACCTCTTCGATGGCTTGCGGAACTTCTTCGACAGTGTGTGCGTGGACGGACATCATAACGATTCTATCATTTCCGGTGAAGCGTTCCTGCGCCGTTGTCAGTGGTAAGAAGATCATGTCGTCTAAGTTCCAGCCGAATCGCAGGCTTCGTCCGCGAGTTTCCATCGTACCAATAACAGTGAAACGTTCGGTGATCCGTTTCTGATCTCTCCTACCGTACCGATCGAAGCGCCCTCCAGACCCTTTGCCGATTTTAATTTCTTTGCCTATCGGTGATGTGTTACCAAATAAAGCAGCAACCACTTCGGAGCCAATCACACAAACTTTGGCTTCATTGTTAATATCTTCGTCTGAAATAAAACGACCTCCCTGAATGTTCCAGTCCATTGCTTCTGCAAAAGATGAGTTTACACCATTATAGCCTGTCCGATGCTCTGTCCCTCCGGCAGCTTGAGCGAGGACACCCCGCCATTCGGGAATCCGCGGAACAACTAATTTAACAGACGGACACTCCGCCTCGATGGCTAACACGTCCTCGTACTCGAAATACTCGTTGCTGCGGTTCGGCACCCAACGGTCTTTTACCCGCTTGTGGCTGCTCCGGTACATCGTAAACTGGTTTACACCGCCCAATTTTTGAGCGTCTTGTAGTACAATCGCCTTCGCACCGTCACCGATAGCAATCATGGCAAGTACCGAGGCGACCCCGATGATAATCCCGAGCATTGTGAGCAAGGAGCGTAATTTGTTCGCACGAATCGCAGAAAGACCAACAGATAACCCTTCAAATATACGCATCTCATGCCTCCCAATTAAATATAGTTCTACAATTTAATAAGTTAGACAGAGAAGATGATAATAAGGTTCGATTTTTTTGTAAAGGTTTTTTGTATTGACGCGCGCCGCTTCGCAATATTCACAATTTCTGATGTATCCTAATTAGACGCAATTAAGGCAAATAGGTTTAGTGCTTTCAGTCTGAAACGGGAGTGGTTAATCCGTCCGGAGTGCCTGAATTGGTGGGAGCAGCGATGCCTTTATCGCCGGATACAACCCGAACGAAATCCCGATTATCGTCGAGAACGATACCGAAATCAGGATCCATTGCAGGGAGATAACGGCGGGCCATTCAGGAACGATTTTAACGATTTTGACGGCGAGCATCGCCATCCCTTCACCCGCAAGCACCCCCAGTCCAACGCCGATTGCACCGCCGACACCGCACATCATAACAGCCTCTATTAAAAACTGCAGGAGAATATCCAACCGTTTTGCACCGACGGCTTTCCGAAGTCCGATCTCGCGCGTACGTTCGCTGACAGCGACGAGCATCATATTCATAATGCCGATACCACCGACCAGCAGCGAGAAACCCGCAATGCTGCCTAAAGTGATTTTAATGACCTTACTAATTTTCTCTAATTGTGCCATACCGGCGTGCATCTCAAACATGCCGATGAAATCGTCTTGGTTTTTGTGTCGTTTCCGAATGACGGCTTTGACTTCTTCAGCTGCTTTCGGGACATCCTCAATGGTGTGGGCGTAAACAACAAACTCATCAATCCTGTCGTTGCCGGTGAAACGTTCTTGTGCAGTTGAGAGCGGAATAAAAGCGAGATTGTCGAAACTCCAGCCGAACCGCAAACTTCTGCCTCTCGGCATGAACGTCCCAACGACTATGAAGCGTTCCGTGAAACGCTTCCCTGTTTTTCGCCCCCACTTATCGTAGTAACTACTACTGCGTGCGATTTTGATTTCTTGTCCGAGCGGTGATTTATCACCGAATAGTGCGGTCGTGACTTCATCACCAAGGACGCAGACTTTTGCGGCGTTTTGGACTTCTTCATCTGTGATAAAACGCCCCTCTTTTATCTTCCAGTCCAATGCCGTTTGATAGGTGGCATCTACGCCGTTATAGCCCGCACGCGTTTCAGCACCATTCGCAGCTTGCATTAACACACCCGACCAATTCCAAATTCGCGGCGTGACGGCGGTCACAGATGGGCATTCTGCCTCAATGGCGAGTACATCTTCGTATTTCAGGTATTCACTGCTACGGTTGCGGACCCAGCGATTATTGACGCGCTTGTACCACGAGCGGTACATGATGATTTGGTTCGCACCACCGAGTTTCTGCGCATCTTGTAGCACAATCTCCTTCGCACCGTCACCGATGGCGATCATTGCCAATACCGAAGCAACCCCGATAATAATGCCGAGCATCGTCAACAACGACCGCATTTTGTTGCTCCGGATCGCAGAAATTCCGACGGATATCCCCTCAACAATACGCATTTTAGCCTCCAAATTATGGTGAGATTTTTTGCTACAAGATTCCCAATTATAGTAAAGTTTAGAATTAATTAGACATTCGTGCTGGCGAGGTTAGGAAACCTCGCCAGCGATGGCAGCGTGTTTTGTGTCTCTTTATTTTTAGACTTCACTATAAATTTTTTACTATAGTTTGGACAATTTTAAAATTTTAGTGTGAAAAAGCAGAAAAGCAGGT
>JAPPII010000051.1 GCA_028820845.1 Candidatus Poribacteria bacterium | reverse complement strand
TTCTAACGTTAAATCTGCCCATTGGCCTGTAAAGAGTGTTACAGGTCTTGCCATAGTTGGTCTCCTTAATATTAGGTGCGTGTTTTCAAACGTTCGATTTCTTCTCGGAGTTCTGCGAGTTCCGCCTCTGCTTTCTGGCGTGCAAGGGTTTCCAGGTCGGCACGTAAGGTTTCTTGTTCAGCGCGTGTTTCAGCCGTTTCAACGCGTGTTTCAGCCGTTTCAGCACGTGTTTCAGCCGCTTCAGCGCGTCGGACTGCTGACTCGGCGCGTGTTTCAGCCAGTTCTGCGCGTCGGACTGCTGACTCTGCAGGCGTTTGGAGCCACTCACCCGCAATTGGGTCATAAATCCCTAAACCCACATCACCGACATGGAAATCCAAACTGAGGGCAGTGGAGTGTAAACCTCCATCTGTACCAGCTGATATTGGGACATACGAACCGTCAATCAAGGTAAAACCCATTATAGACGATGGTAAGTATAATCCCTCCGCATCATACAAGAAATAGTCTTGGATTCCCAATGCAGCGTAGAGTTCCATCTTGTGCCCTAAGTCGTTACGATAGGTCCCTTTGCTGGAAAACTCCATTGCGAAATCAGGCACTTTTCCTTCCTGCCAGACGAGGTACGTCCGCCGGGGTTTCTTCCCTAACCCGAAAGCGACCAGGACATCCGGTGAAACTGATTTACGTGGGTCTCCCTCAACATAATACATGAGTATATCGCCAGAAACATAGACTTCCGGTCTTTTTTCAAAATATGTGTCAAGGACTTGTAAAGTCCGCGTGAGGATACGTCTGTGAAGATCACTAACCGCCATAGGTTTTCCGTCCGAGTCAGGATAAAGTTCTGCGCCCTCTGTAGGGACGTAAGGGATGTGATTCCTTTCTCTATGCGTTTCCATCAGTATCCCTCCCATTTTTGTGAGATGCCTGAATACGCGAGCATTTTGTTGCGTGTAAGATTAGAAAAAATTATGCTGGCGGTGTATAACTCGCGTCGATCCATGCGCGCTGTTTGCCGCTCTCTACGGCAGCGTTGATGAAATGCACCCCGCGTGCACCGTCTTGGACGGTTGGGAAATCTGTATCAAATTCGCCTGGGGCTTCACCGGCGAGTTTCGCTGCGATTGTGCGTGCAGCGTTAAGATAAATATTTGCGAATGCTTCAATGAACGCTTCAGGGTGTCCGAAGGGTATCCGTGAGTTGTGCTGGACAACCTCTGATAGATAGTCGTTACCACGTTTGTAGACCTGTTCGGGACCATCGGGGAAGCGGACGTAGAGATAGTTCGGGTTCTCCTGATGCCATTCCAAGGAAGCGTCGGTACCGTAAACACGGATGCGTAAGTTGTTCTCCTCGCCTACCGAGACTTGTGAGGCATACAGCACGCCGCGGACACCGTTTTCATAATGCACCAATAGATTGCCGTCGTCTTCTAACAGCCTTCCTTCTACAAAGGTGGTCATATCGGCGCAGAGTTCCTCGATTTCGAGTCCTGTGATATAGTGTGCCAAGTTCTCGGCGTGGGAACCGATGTCTCCGATACATGAGGATGCCCCGGCTTGCTTCGGGTCTGTGCGCCAGACGGCTTGTTTCGCGCCTTCGTCTTCCAAGAATGTGGCGAGCCATCCCTGCGGGTATTCTACGACGATTTTGCGAAGCGTGCCGAGTTTACCTTCTTTTACGAGTTCACGTGCCTGCTTCACCATCGGATAGCCTGTGTAATTGTGGGTCAGCGCGAAGACGACATCGTTTGTTTTCACAAGGTCGCAGAGTGCCTCTGCATCGGCAACCGTTGTTGTCATAGGCTTATCGCAGACGACGTGAAAACCGGCTTCGATAAAGGTTTTCGCGACATCGAAATGGACATGATTGGGTGTTACAATTGAGACGAAGTCGATCCGTTCGCCTTCGGGGAGTTGGCTCTCTTTTTCAGCCATCTCCTTATAAGAACCGTAGACCCGATTGGCATCAAGGAAAAGCTCAGCACCTTGCTGGCGAGATTTTTCGGGTGATGATGAAAAAGCACCGGCGATGAGGTCTATTTCTCCGTCCAGTGCGGCGGCTTTGCGATGGACGGCACCGATGAACGCATCGGGTCCACCACCTACCATGCCATAACGGACTTTTCTACCAAGTGGCATTTTACGTGTGTTCTCCTTTAAAAAAACAGGATGTGTTGATTCCACTATAGATTATCTCATATTCTATTGTTTTTTTCAAGGTTTTTTGATTTTTTGGGCGTGCAAATATTTTGGTGGCGGGTTGTGGATGGTTGTAGGGTGTCAGAATCAGGATTTTTTAGATTCAAAGATTCACAGGATTATACAGATACGAATATGTATTTAACATAATGATATATTTTCTTAGAAATCCGCCTTAAAATGAAAATGTTACACTGGTGTAACATTTTTAAGGTGGCGTGTAACGTTAGATAACCCAGTCACTGTAAGGGTTCGTTGACGTTTGATTTTCTGTCGTGAAAAAAATAATTTGGCGAAAAGTGTAACATTTTTTGTGTTTGTTGGTTGTTTTCGGTTAACAGTTAGTAATAAATTTCTGTAGTCTGCTGAAAACATTTGTGTCGGTTTCCGCGCCCAGTGTTTTAGTGCTTGATACAATATTTACCTTTTTGGAAAGTTTTATGATATATTATACTCTATTTGCTAACTGTTGTCAAGTTAAAATGTGTGAGTGATTTATATCCTTGAGGATTTAGTGTTAAATAGGACTTACGCAATTTTGACCGTAGTCTAGTCTGTGAGATGGGGATTCCTGAGAAAACATAAGAATCGCGGATTATCACGGATAACGCGGATTGACACGCTGTAACATCAAGTTATCTGCTAAGCGGACGGTTTTTGTTTTCCTGCTATGTCTACGGCGGAGGGAGCAGTGCGAGGATGTTTTCTGGTAGTTTAACACTATGTTTCTGCTCAAAATCGGCAACGTTTTGGTAGTCTTTATGAAATTGCTCAATGATAATATTTTCCTGCTTATCTCTGGCAGTCGTAAGATCTTCTTTGGCTTTTTCCCATTCTTGCAAGCGTACGAACATCATACCGCGATTGTAGTATGGCTCTGCTAAATCGGTGTTGCGTTCTATCGCTGCGTCATAATCTTTAATGGCGCGCTCATACTCGCCTTTTTTACTGTAGGCATTCCCGCGATTGTTATAAGGATCGACAAGGTCGGGTCTCAATTCCATTGCTTTGGTATAATCTATAATTGCAAGATCATACTCTTCGCTTTCATAGTAAACAATACCACGATTGTAGTAGGCATAAGCAAAACTTGGATCAAGTTTTATGGCAGTCTTATAGTCTTTAAGGGCATGATTTATCTCACCTTTGAGTTTATAAACTATTCCACGGTTGTTATATGCTTCTGGCAAATTTGGATCAAGTCTAATCGCTGTGTTACAATCTTCAAAAGCGCGGTCATAGTTCCCTTTCATGCGGTAAGCTGCCCCTCGATTGCTGTATGCCTCGGCATAGTTTTCCTTGCGTCTAATCGCTGTGTTGAAGTCTTCAATGGCGCGGTCAATTTCACCTTTATTCCCATAAGCTATACCCCGATAGTTATAGCCTTGTGCAAAAGTGGGTCTCCGATCAATTGCTTGGTTAAAGCGCTCAATGGTGCTATCGTAGGGTGTCTGTTCTACTTGTGTCTGCATGTTTTATGTCTCCTTTTCCTTCCTGGGTTGAGACGATTCAATCTGAAAGACATCTTTCTTCGGTTCTGTTTCGGCATTGTAAACTTCTATGCATTCCTTCAGGTGAGTGTTCTGGTTTCTAATAAGCCCATGGAGGTCGTTGTAAACAGTTTGTGTTGAAATATCGTGCTGTTTTTGCAGATGATCTAATATTGGTCCCTTGAGCAATTCGGGGATGTTGACTTCTGCGAACTGCTCTGGTTCGATAAAACCCTTTGGTGGTCGAACGAATATGCTTTTTTGCGCGATGATGCGGTTTTGAGGGTTCCGAGGTTTTTCGATTTGATATTTTTTCTGTATCTCTTCAGTTCTTTGTAATAAGATAATTCTGCCGGGTTCTCCCAGGGAACCGTTACATGCGAAAAAGAGGGCGATGTGGCTATCAGTCGTAAAATCTATTAGATTGGTATAACCGCCGAAGTGTTGGAGTTCAGTTAAAATTTCAAACTCGTCTTTTTCATGGGTATAATTTTTAGGTAGTGTTTACATTGTGTAAGTTATTGACATTTTTGTTAGGTTTTGGT
>JAPPII010000050.1 GCA_028820845.1 Candidatus Poribacteria bacterium | reverse complement strand
TAGGACTTACGCACTCCACCGGTAGGTGCGGTTTCTAACCGCACCGATCCTATGGGGGTCCGGGTCTTTATCGTCCGAAGATACATGTCTCAAC
Organism: Candidatus Poribacteria bacterium; assembly: GCA_028820845.1. Taxonomy (NCBI): domain Bacteria; phylum Candidatus Poribacteria; species Candidatus Poribacteria bacterium. The sequence goes on along the minus strand of JAPPII010000050.1, from coordinate 2,350 downwards.
TTAATTTTGCGTAAGTCCTGCACTTGTTTGGGAGTGACGACTTTTTGCTAAAGGGATCGGATATTGAAAGACGCGATAAATTTCAATTCACGCCGAACCTTCTATGCGTTTGCCGTGTGTTAAAGTTTCGATGCCATTCTGAGAGCGTCGCGATCGCAGCTGCCTCGCTCTCGAAATGCTCAAAGAGGCTGGATAATCGACTCAATACAAGCAGGTTCTTGATGTGCTTGCCGACATGGATAACCCCAATCCGTCCTTTCTTGTGCTTGGCAAGTGAGCGGGCTTGCATGAGTACACCGAGTCCTGAAGAACTCATCCGCTTGACATGCTCGAAGTTGATAAGGATGCGCGGTTCATCGTCTGCTGCGATGTGTGGCAAAATGATTGCCCGCAACTCTGGGACGTTAGTCCCGACGATTTGCCCAGACGGTTCAACGATTGTGACACCATCTCGAAAACGAATGTGAGTTGTCATGATAGTTCTCCTTGTAGGTGTGCGTGATTATTTTCAGCGGTTTTTAGATTTCGATGATGGATGCGCGTCGGTTTCAGACGGGGCATCCATCTTTAAGACGTAAGTATACGGATTTGAGTTTTCCCAAAAGACTTTTCATCAATTGGCTCACTCTGCCTTTAGAGATACCGAGGACTTCGGCGATTTGCGTACCAGTGTAGTCCTGAAAGTATTTCAGCCGCACGATTTCCTGTTCCTGCTCGGTGAGCCGCTTGAGCATTACCGGAAGTTGTTCTCGGAATCGTTCGAGATGAACCTCTTCAATGACTTCATCCTCCAAGGATTCCGCGGCAACGGCGGTGTTATAAAGTTCAGCCGCCAGTGGGTTCAAGGCAGTAGGCACGTCGTCGGAGAACTCAGATGTCACAGATTCAACAAGTGAGCAGGGCAGATACCTCAGTTCCTGACGGCGTTGAGACCAGAGCCTGTGACAGACTCGGGATTTTATGAATGTGATAAAACTCGCTTGGCTCGGATGTGTCGGATCGTACTTCGGGGTTTCTTCGAGTATCGTCAAATATGCCAGTTGCCGGAAATCATCGCGGCAGGCTTGGAGACCCGCGTCGCCCCGCGTCGCACAAGTTACACATTTACAGATCGATGCCTCTGCGGTCAGGAGGTCGTCGGGATCAACATAAAACGGACATTGACCTCGGTTCCCCGGATGGCGATCTTCTCTCATGAGACACCCCCTTAAGATGGTTGGGTAGTTTCAGAGGATCAGTTAAAAAGACGTTTAATTAATTATATACGCCAGAGCGAAAAAAGTTTAGCTTTTTTTAAAATTGACGAAAATCTATCTTTTAAGTTTCAAAAAAGTGTAGTTATGAACGCACCGATACGTTAGAAGAAGGAGATGAGGCTCAGTAAGGTTGTGCAATTTTCAGCTGTCCCGAACTGTCGAAAAATTTATTCCATCAACACTATCCTCCCACAACCGATTCTGGCCCCCCCGCCCGGCTGAATTGGTGGCACTATTGCTGATGTGTTGGCATGAGAATGTGGCGGTGTTCCCGGTAGGTGCTCATGTGGCTCTACCGTCTGGGTGTCCATGTTCATATCCATTTGCATGCTCATCGTGTGTGCATGGTGCGGATTCGTTAGGAAGGTATCGCCGGTTTCGTGAATCAGCAGCAGTTTACCGAGGATGTCGGTGTTCGGATCTCCACCCAGGGACCAAAACGGTGTTGTAAATTCAAGTGTTCCGGTGCCATCTTCGCTGACCGAGATGTTTCCGATTTCGCCTATACCGATGGGAGGTGTATCGAGTGTCGCTTGAACAACGGGTATACCCGGTGTACCCGCTGGAACTCCCATCGGATGCCAATGCGGTCCAATATCGCCGCAGCTGCCGGTATGCAGATGCATTGCGTGTAGACCCGCGGTAGCGTTCTGGACTTCGATGACGACGTGGATCCCTGCGTCTACTTCCGTGAAGGTAGCAGTGCCAGTGATACCGCTTCCGTCTGTGTGTGTGAGAGTAGCGACTGCGATTTTGTCTGCAGGCTCTGCGGTAATAACCTGTGTCGGGATTTTTTCACAGCCGGTTGCGAGACATATTGCGATAGTGAGCGTTATTAAAGCTGCGTAGGTGTGAGATTTGATATTCATAGAGACAGAGATTGTTTCCTTTCGAGGATTCATTTGAAGTATTTCCAGATTAAAGTATATCACGCTTTAGTGTTTCGGAGCAAATTGTATCAAATGGGATATAACGTAAGTTCGATAAAAGGTTTCTGATTGTAGCGTAAACTTTTAGTTTGCGCATGGCAGTTCCTAATCCTAAAAATCCTGATTCTGACAATCCTTAATCAATTGCTAACTGCCAACTACTAT